>NZ_JBXEJO010000003.1:0-192566 GCF_056837965.1 Bradyrhizobium ferriligni | reverse complement strand
ACCCCAGCCCGCCCCCGCAAGCGGAGCGCAGCTCCTTCGCGGCTGCTACGCAACTCTGTCTCATCAATGCTCTATTGACCCTTCCGAGATGCCCGATCACAACCTCCACCGCCTCCCCGACCAGCTCCGCGCCAATCTGCGCCTGGTGTTCGTCGGCACCGCAGCGAGCACGCGGTCAGCCGCCGTCGGGCATTATTACGCGCATCCCGGCAACCGGTTCTGGCGCGCGCTGCACGAGGCCGGGATCACGCCGCGGCGCTATCGGCCGGATGAGTTCGCCGCGCTGCTCGCGCTCGGCATCGGCTTCACCGATCTCTCCAAGACCGGCGCCGGGATGGATCACGAAATCAGCAGGCAGTCGTTCGATGTGGTGGGCTTCCGGGCGAAGATCGAGACCTATCGGCCGAGCACCGTCGCCTTCACCAGCAGGAAGGCGGCGAGCCTGTTTTACGACAGGCCGACCAGCGCGCTCCTGCTCGGCCGGCAGCCGCGCATGAGCGGTCTTCCCGAGGTGTTCGTGCTGCCGTCGCCATCAGGCGCGGCGTCCGGGCATTGGACCTTACAGCCGTGGCGTGAGCTCGCCGAGTGGATCACCGAATCGCAGGATGGGTAGAGCCGACGGGTCCGCGCAAAGCGCGGCCCGATGATAGACTCCGCGAAACCCATCATCTCTCCCGGCGTACCTAAGTCGATAGGTTTCGCTTCGCTCTACCCATCCTACGAGATCGCTACGAGACCGCCCCCTTATTCCTTCAACGTAATCGCAAGCCCGCTCAGATCGACATTGGCCATCAGGCCGACCTGCTTGCCGCTCAGTTCGAGCACCGCGCCGTTCGGGTTGGTCAACAGGATGCCGCGCACGCCGGCACCGAGCGCAACGCCCATGCCCGCCGCGGCATAGACGCCGTTGATGTCCTGCGGACGGCGGATGTTGCGCACCCGCCCCTGCAACGTGGTCTGCGAGCCGCCGAACACGAGGCCATAGTCCAGCCCGCCGGCCGTGAGCCCATAGGTCTGGCCGTGGAAGGTCATGACGCCCTTGCCGGCGGAGCCGCCGAACACCCAGCCGCCCTTGAAGATCACGAGCGTCACCGCGCCCTCGTCAGCCAGGGCGGCGGACGTTCCGGTGAGCAGCGCCAGCGCGAGCAGCGCGGCGCGGGCGACGGATGGCAATCTCATGGGAGTTCTCCGGACGAAGTGAGAGCGAATCGCGGCAACCCAACCGACCGGCGGCACCACTGAAATGCCGCGAAACATGCGGGATTGCGCTTGTTCCTGATGGTGCGGAGTCTATCATCGCCTCCGCAGCCGCGCGACCATTGGCGCATGCGCGCCCACCGCTTTGCCGGACCGCTGAGGAGTTTGCGCAACAGGGATCTGCATCGATGCACGATTTCACCCCACTTTCCGGCCTCGCCGGCGGCGCGCTGATCGGGCTTGCCGCGGCGCTCTTGATGCTGCTGACCGGGCGAATCGCCGGGGTCACCGGCATCGTCGGCGGCGCGCTGCAGGCCGATACCGCCGACCGCAGCGCCGACCGTTCCTGGCGCATCGCGTTCATCGCGGGACTGATCGCAGCGCCCCTGATTGCGGCGCTGTTCGGCGCGCCGCTGCCGCGGCCGGCGATGAACGCGAGCCTTGTGGTGGTCGCGATCGCGGGCACGCTGGTCGGGTTCGGCACAAGGATGGGTAATGGCTGCACCTCGGGCCACGGCGTCTGCGGCTTCGCGCGGCTGTCCGGCCGTTCGATTGCGGCAACGTGCATCTTCATGCTGACGGCGATCGCGACGGTCGCAATCGTCAGGCACGGGATTGGAGGCTAGCGATGCCGGTGCTTGCCAGTTTTGTCTGCGGCCTGATCTTCGGCGCGGGGCTTCTGATCTCCGGCATGACCGATCCGCAGAAGGTGCTCGGCTTCCTCGATCTGTTCGGCGCGTGGGACGCGACGCTCGCCTTCGTGATGGCAGGCGCGGTTGCCGTCGCGGCAACCGGCTTTGCGATCGCGCGGCGGCGCACGGCACCCGCCTTCTCGGCGCGCTTCCTCTGGCCCGACCGCCGTGACATCGATGCGCCGCTGGTTGCCGGCGCGGTGCTGTTCGGCATCGGCTGGGGCCTCGTCGGCATCTGCCCAGGGCCGGCATTGGTCAATCTCGCCGGCCTCTCGCTACCGATCGTGGTCTTCGTCGTCGCGATGCTCGCGGGCATGATCGGCCAGAATCTCTTCGGCAGGAATCTTTGGCGCCGGCGTGCAGCGGCACCGCGCGCCATCGAAACTTCTCCCCTTCCATCTCACGCAGACGGGTGACCCAATGACTGAAAAGACAGCTATCAAGCACTTCCCTCCTCCGCCCGGCGTCCAGGCGCCGCCACTCTCGTTCGGCGCCCGCGTCGGCGATTTGTTGTTCATTTCCGGCATTCCCGGCTTCGACGCCAATCGCGAGCTGCCCGACGGCTTCGAGGCGCAGTTCGCCAATGTCGTGATCAATTTCAAGCGCGTGCTGAGCGAGGCGGGCGCGACGATGCGCGATCTCGTCAAGGTCAACGTGCTGCTGACGCGCGCCAGCGACGTCGCGACGATGAACGCGCTATATGCCGGCGCGTTCGGCCCCGCGCCCTACCCCGCACGCACCACCTGCGTGGTGGTGGCGCTGCCCAATCCGAAGATGCTGATCGAGATCGAGGGCGTGGCACACGTGAAGGGGTGACAGCTCTCTCCGTCATTCCCCGATGCGCAATTGCGCATCTGAGGGTGTGCCACTTGCGCGAGCCCGGAATCCTCAGGCCACGCAGCGTGTAGCGAAATGGATTCCGGGTTCTCGCTTCGCGAGCCGCGGAATGACGAGTGGAGAGAGCGGCGAAACGAAATGCAAAGCTCGGGCAGATCATGTTGCGAGAATGTCGAAGTTTGATCCACTGCCCGTGCAACATATTCAGTGTCGTCCCGGCGAAGGCCGGGACCCATAACCACAAATCTCAATTGGTTTGCGAAGCTGGAGCTCCAGCGCGCTTCAACAATGCAGCCCTGTGGTTATGGATCCCGGCCTTCGCCGGGACGACGACGTGGAGAGAGCTGCGCTTCAATCCCGACCCCAGCTGCGCAGACATTCGCTAAAACAACGACCCCTGCCCGTCGTCCTCGCGCACAGTCGCCTTTCTTGGCGCGGCCTTCTTCGGCGCCGGCGCGGCCTCCGCGGCGATTTCCTCCGCGGTCATCGGCAGCAGCAATTGCGCATCATCGTTGGCGACGGCGTTGACGCGCATCGTCACCTGGTGCCAGGCGAACTCGCCGACCTCGGGGCCTTTCAGCATCGGCATCACGTCGTCGACATCATTCGGCAGGCAGTCGAGCCAGCGCGCGAATTGCTCGGGCCTGATCGCGACCGGCACGCGGTGATGCAGTTGCGCGAGGTCGGGATTGGCCGGCGCGGTGACGATCGCGACTGTATCCTGCTCCTCGCCGTTCGGCCCCATCCAGGTCTCGGCGAGCGCGGCGAAGGCGAGCGGGTGGCCGTCGCGGCGATGGATGAAGAACGGCCGCTTGCGGCCGCCGGCATCCTGCCATTCGTAGTAGCCGTCGGCCGGGATCAGCGCGCGGCGCCGCTTGATCGCGTTCTTGAAGGCGGGCTTCTCGCGCACCGTCTCGGAGCGCGCGTTGATCAGGAGCGAGAAGGTCCTGGGGTCCTTGACCCAGGACGGGATCAGGCCCCAGCGCATCAACTGAAAATGCCGGCCGCCATTCTGCAGCAGCACCACCGGGATCGGCTGGGTCGGCGCAACATTATACCGTGGCGGAAAATTCGGCTGCTCGATATAGCCGAACATCTCGCGCAAGGCCGCCGGCGGCGAGGTAATGACAAAGCGTCCGCACATTTGCCGTCCAGAGTGGTATCCGTTTATTCTGCCTTAACTTGGAACGTTAAAGACTGCGATCAATGACCTCAACGGCCGCCATAGCGGGCTCTTCCCCGCGACCGACGTACCCCGACGAGGCGCGGGCGGCGCTGTTGCGCGCCGCCAACATCAATCCCCGCACCGGGCTTGCCACCGACTACCTCAATCACTTCAACGAAGCCATCATGCTGCTGGAGATGGTGCCGGACCTGCCGGAATGCGCCAGCGATTTCCTCGAATGGCAGCCACTGTCCTATGCCGAGCATTTCACCGCGTCCAATTTCCGGGCGCGCGATCTCGCGATCGAGGCCTATGAGACCGCGGATACCGCAATCCGGGCTGAATTCGACCAGCTCACCGACAGCATGACGAAGATCCTGACCGAGGTTGGGGCGGCAATGCGGCAATTGCAGCAGGACAAGAGCCGGGTCGCGCTCGCCGAGCAGGCGATCGTCTGGGTCAAGCCGCTGGTGATGCAGACCGCCGGCATCATCAACGGCGCCGCGGAGGCCGATGTCGACAGCATCATGGCGGGCGCCTGAGATATCGGGCATGATGACCTTCACAACCGGCTGCCAATCACCTTGACCTCTCCCGAACCTCCGATCCGCCCGCAGCTCGCCGTGTCCGGCGTGATTTTCCGTGACGGCAAGGTGCTGCTGGTGCGCCGCGCCCGTTCGCCGGGCAAGGGCTTCTATTCGCTGCCCGGCGGCCGGGTCGAGTTCGGCGAGACGCTGCACACGGCCCTGCACCGGGAGATCGACGAGGAGACCGGCCTCAAGGTCGAGATCCTCGGCCTTGCCGGCTGGCGCGAGGTGCTGCCGACCGGCCCCGGAGGTGGGCATTACCTGATCATGACCTTCGCCGCGCGCTGGGCATCCCGCGAGCCCGTGCTGAACGACGAGCACGACGATTTCAAATGGCTGGCGCCGGAGGAGATCGGCGACCTCAAGGTCACCGGCGGCCTGCACGAGGTGATTGCGGCCGCCCGGCGGCTGGTTTGAGGCCCGTTTTAGCGGCTTTGGCAGGCCCTGCCGCCTTGCCTCGGGCGCATTGAGGGGGCATACCACCGGCATTCCGGAACCCCTGATGATCAGAGCCTTTCTAGCCGTTGTGATCCTGATGTCGGCATGCCTTGCGACGCCCGCCCGGGCGCAGGACGCGGCTGCGCCGTTCGACGGCGATTTGCAGCGGCTGGCCGAGATCCTCGGCGCCCTGCACTATCTACGCGGCATCTGCGGCTCCAACGAGGGCGCCAAATGGCGCAACGAGATGCAGGCGCTGATCGATGCCGAGACCCCCTCCGGCGACCGCCGCGCCCGCATGATCGCGGGCTTCAACCGCGGCTATAACGGCTTCCAGCAGACCTACCGGACCTGCACGCCGGCGGCCACCGTCGCGATCCGCCGCTATATCGAGGAGGGCTCGAAAATCTCGCGCGACCTGACGGCCCGCTATGCCAACTGAACGGGCGATCTTCTTCGATCTCGACGGCACCCTGACCGACCCGAAGCCCGGCATCACCGGCTCGATCCAGTACGCGCTGGAAAAGCTCGGCCGGCCGGTTCCCTCGCAGGATGACCTGACCTGGTGCATCGGGCCGCCCTTGCGGGCGAGCTTTGCGATGCTGCTCGGCGGCGAGGAGCTCGCCGATCGCGCGGTCGAGCTCTACCGCGAGCGGTTCGGCGATGTCGGACTGTTCGAGAACGCGGTCTATCCCGATATCGCGGAAGTGCTGGCCGAGCTGCGCCGGCGGCCGGGCCGGATGTTCGTGGCAACCTCTAAGCCGCATGTGTTCGCGACGCGGATCATCGCGCATTTCGGCCTCGGCGGCTATTTCGACCACGTGTTCGGCTCGGAGTTCGACGGAACCCGGGTCAACAAGGTCGACCTGCTCGGCTATGCGCTGGCGCAGACCGGGGCCGATCCGGACAAATCCCTGATGATCGGCGATCGCAGCCACGACGTGATCGGGGCGAATCGAAACGGCATCCGCGCGGTCGGCGTCACCTATGGCTACGGCACGCCGGAGGAGCTGACCGAGGCCGGCGCCAGCCATCTGTGCGCCACGCCGCGCGCGGTGCTCGACCATATCCACAGCTCATTCGGCTAATCGCGGCCCGGATATCCGGAATTCCCCTTTAAATGCCGGGGCCGCCGTTAACCTTTTCGAAAGATGTGGGCTAGGCGGTACCTGCATGCGTGATACATCTCGCACGTCGCAGTGGTTCGCTCCTCGGACCGCGCGCATCCATTTTGCAGAGTTTCATGCGCCATCCAGCGTCCTTCCCCCATCACCAAGACCCGCGACCCGACCACGAGCAGAAGCAGGCCGCGCTGGGCTACCTGAACGAGGCCTGGGCTGAAGCGCGTCACGACGGCGTCGATGGCGACTGCCTCGCGCAGGCGAGCCTGTTCGCGGCGCTCGCCGAGCTGGTCGGCACCTATGGCGAGGACGCGGTGGCAAAATTCGCCGAGGGCCTCGCCGCGCGCGTGCGCAACGGCGAGTTCTCGCTGGCATTGGCCAGGCAGTAATTCAATCCGCTACTGCTTCAGCGTCTCGAGGAACCGGACCGGTTCGCCGATGGACGGTGTCGTGACTTCGCCCTGCCACATCACCCGCCTGCCGCGCACGAAGGTGCCGACCGGCCAGCCCTGCACCCGCACGCCGTCATAGGGCGTCCAGGCGGCGCGCGAGGCGATCCACTTGTTGGTGATGGTCTCGCTCCGCTTCAGGTCGACGATGGTGAAGTCGGCATCGTAACCCGCCGCGATGCGGCCCTTGCAGGCGATGTTGAACAGGCGCGCGGGCCCCGCGCTGGTGAGATCGACGAACCGCTGTAGCGACAGCCGCCCGGCATTGACGTGATCGAGCATCAGCGGCACCAGCGTCTGCACGCCGGTCATGCCCGACGGCGAGGCCGGATAGGTCTTGGCCTTCTCCTCCAGCGTATGCGGCGCGTGGTCCGAGCCGAGCACGTCGATGATACCCTGCTCGATGCCGTACCAGATGCCGGCGCGGTGATCGGCCGAGCGCACCGGCGGATTCATCTGGGCCAGCGTCCCGAGCCGCTCGTAGCACTCCGGCGCGGCCATGGTGAGATGGTGCGGCGTCGCCTCGCAGGACGCAACATCCTTGTGGTCGCGCAGATACAGAATCTCTTCCTTGGTCGAGATGTGCAGCACGTGGATGCGTTTGCCGGTCTCGCGCGCCAGACTGACCAGGCGCTCGGTCGCCATCAGCGCGGCGGTCTCGTCGCGCCACACCGGATGCGAGCGGGCATCGCCTTCGATCCGCAGCGGCTTGCGCTCGTTGAGGCGGTATTCGTCCTCGGCGTGGAACGCGGCGCGGCGCCGGATCACCTGAAAGATCCGCCGCAGGCTCTCGTCGTCCTCGACCAAGAGCGCGCCGGTGGAGGAGCCGATGAACACCTTGACGCCGGCGCAGCCCGGGGCGCGCTCCAGCTCCGGCAGATCCTGCACGTTCTCGCGGGTGCCGCCGATGAAGAACGCGAAATCGCAATGCATGCGATGGCGGCCGCGCTTGATCTTGTCGGTGAATGCTTCCTCGGTGACCGTCAGCGGATTGGTGTTCGGCATCTCGAACACGGCGGTGACCCCGCCCATCACGGCGCTGCGCGAGCCGGTCTCGAGGTCTTCCTTCTGGGTCAACCCGGGCTCGCGGAAATGCACCTGGGTGTCCATCACGCCGGGCAGGATGTGCAGGCCCTTGCAGTCGATCACCTCGCCGGCCGAAGCCTGGCCGAGCGAGCCGATCGCGGCGATGCGGCCACCCGCGATACCGATATCGCGCACGCCCTCGCCGTCCTGATTGACCACGGTGCCGGATTTTAGAATGGTGTCAAAATGCTGATTCATCGGTCCTCGACGCCCGCTTTCGGCTGTCGCGCGGGCCTTGTTCGGCGCACTCTAGCGCCTTAGCTTGGCAGGGGATATCGCGGCCTGCGCGTTTCCCAAGGAACTTGGAAAAAGAGCCAATTTTGCTAATGAAAGCAGCGTTTCTTCCAGATCGGGGCGTAGTCAAGGTCTCTGGCGAGGACGCCCGCAACTTCCTCAACGGCCTCATCACCGCCGATATCGCCGAGTTGCGCGCGGGACAGGCCCGGTTCGGCGCGCTGCTGACGCCGCAGGGCAAGATCATCGTCGATTTCCTGATCACCGAGATACCCGCAGGTCATGGCGGCGGCTTCCTGATCGACGCGCCGCGCGCGCTCGCCAAGGGGCTTGCCGACAAGCTCGGCTTCTACAAGCTGCGCGCCAAGGTCGTGGTCGAGAACCTTTCCGACAGCCTCGGCGTGCTTGCCGCCTGGGATGGCGAGCCGGCGGCGACACCGGATCTCGCGTTCGCCGATCCGCGCAACGCGGCGCTTGGCTGGCGCATCCTGATCCCGGAAGATTTGAAGCAGAAGCTGGCTGAGCTGATCGGTGCCGACCTCGTCGATAGCAGCGCCTATGAGGCGCATCGGATCGCCACCGGCGTGCCGCGCGGCGGGCTCGACTTCATGTATGGCGACGCCTTCCCGCACGAGACCAATATGGATCGCCTCAACGGCGTCGATTTCGACAAGGGCTGCTATGTCGGCCAGGAGGTGGTGTCGCGCATGCAGCACCGCGGCACGGCGCGCACCCGCACGGTGAAGATCGTCCTCGACGGCCCCGCCCCCGAGGCCGGCGCAACGATCCTGGCCGGCGACAAGCAGGTCGGCACCATCGGCTCGACCGCCGGCGAGAAAGGTCTCGCGCTGGTCCGCATCGACCGCGTCGCCGATGCGCTCGACGCTGGGCTAACGCTGACCGCGGGCGGGCTGTCGCTTCACCTCGCCGAACCTGACGCCGTCCGCATCACATCCAAGCACACCGTCGCATGAGCCGCACCGCGCAACTGCATCCCGACGGCAAGACACGATGCCCCTGGCCGGGCGAGGATGCGTTCTACGTCGCCTATCACGACAATGAATGGGGCGTGCCGGAATATGACGACCGCGCACTCTATGAAAAGCTGATCCTTGACGGCTTCCAGGCCGGCCTGTCCTGGATCACGATCCTGCGCAAGCGCGAGAACTTCCGCAAAGCCTTCGACGATTTCCAGCCCGAGAAGATCGCGCGCTACACCGACAAGAAGGTGCACGCGCTGATGAACGACGCCGGCATCGTCCGCAACCGCGCCAAGATCGAAGGCGCGGTGGCGAGCGCGAAGGGATATCTGGAGATCATGGAGAGAGGCCCCGGCTTCTCGAAATTCCTCTGGGACTTCGTCGACGGCAAGCCGAAGGTCAACCAGTTCAAGACCACCGCGAGCGTGCCGGCGTCGACGCCGGTCTCGATCAAGGTCTCCAAGGAGCTCGGCGCGCGCGGCTTCAAATTTGTCGGTCCGACCATCGTCTACGCCTTCATGCAGGCGACCGGCATGGTCAACGACCACCTCGTCACCTGCTTCTGCCACGAAGCCTGCAGCGGCAAGCTCCGCACGCCGCGGCTCAAGAAAAAATGACTGCGCGTAAATCGCCGGAAACCGCCCGCGCCTGGCAGCGGATGCTGTCCGGACGCCGGCTGGATCTGCTCGATCCGTCACCGCTCGATATCGAGATCGTCGACATCGCGCATGGGCTGGCGCGGGTCGCGCGCTGGAATGGCCAGACCAGCGGCGCGCACATCTTCTCGGTGGCGCAGCATACGTTGCTGGTCGAAGCCGTGATGCGCCAGCAGATGCCGCGCGTCGACATCAGCCATCGTCTCGCCGCCCTGCTGCATGACGCACCCGAATATGTCATCGGCGACATGATCTCGCCGTTCAAGGCGGTGCTTGCCGGCGAATACAAGGTGGTGGAGAAGCGGCTGTTGTCGGCGATCCATGTCCGCTTCGGCCTGCCCGCCGTGCTGGCGGACGAGATCACCCAGCAGATCAAGGCCGCCGATCGCGGCGCCGCGTATCTGGAGGCGACGCATCTGGCGGGATTTTCGCAAGCCGAGGCCAAGCGGCTGTTCGGCCGCGATCCGGAACTGCCCGAAGCGACCGAACGCGACTATCTGACGCCGTGGACCGCAGCGCGGGCCGAAAAGCAGTTCCTCGAGCGCTTCAAGGCATTGCACGCGTCATAGGAGCGGCGCACGTGCCGTCGGTTGCGCCGCAAAACGAAGAATCGGCATGGCACCCCCGCCTTTGCCCACTCGGGAGCAGCCGTTATAATCCGGCACACCCGATAGAAGGACCATCATGCTTCACGTCTGCTCGCTTGCCGCACTCTCCGACACGGTTCGCGCCACCGGCGCCAGCCATGTGCTGACCGTGATGGCCAATGTCGACCAGGTTCAGCGGCCGCCCTCCGTGCTGCCGGCCAACCACCTGAAAGTGTCGATGGACGACATCATCGAACAGATGGACGGGTTCGTTGCGCCCAACGAGTCGCATATCGAGAAGGTGCTGAGCTTCGTGCGCGGCTGGGATCGCCAAGCACCGATGGTGGTGCATTGCTACGCCGGCATCAGCCGCTCGACCGCGAGCGCATTTGCCACGGTCTGCGCGCTCAACCCGCACCGCGACGAAATGTCCATCGCCCGGATGATCCGCGAGGCCTCGCCGATCGCGGCCCCCAACCGGCTGATCGTCAGCCTCGCCGACAAGGCGCTGGGACGCGAGGGCCGGATGCTGCGCGCACTCGACGCGATGGGTCCCGGCAGCATGAGCGTCGAAGGGCGGCCTTTCCACATCGATCTGGACTAAGCGCGGCCGGTCACGCCCGATCGCTTGAACTTCCGGTCCTCCTCACTGCACTACTAGGTTGCGACGGGCCGCCGGCTGGCCAAGTCCGGCGCGTCCTGCCGGAGGCCCAATGTTCGATTCGCCGTTCGACTTCCTGACGCTGGTCCTTGCCATCGTCGCCATCATTTTCGCGCGCAAGGCGCTGGGCCGGGTCGACCTGCTGCAGCGACGGCTGGATGCGATCGAGGCCGCGGGCGGCGCCGCCGTGCGGACGGCCGTGCCGCCGCCGCTGGCCCCTATGCAGGAGTTCGAGCAGCCGTTGCCGACGGCGCCTTCGATCGCGCCGCCACCGCTCCCGGAGGCGGCTCCCGGCGAGCCGGCCGCGCAGAGCGAGCCAGCCGCGGACGCTGCAGGCGCCGCACCGCCGCCCCTGCCGGAGCCGCCAGCTCCGCCGCAGCCGGCGCCCGGCTTCGAGGAGACGCTCGGCACGCGCTGGGTGGTTTGGATCGGCGGCCTGACGCTCGCGCTCGGCGGCTTCTTCATGGTGCGCTATTCGATCGAGGCCGGGTTGCTCGGCCCCGGCGTTCGCACGTTGCTCGGCGGATTGTTTGCGCTGGCGCTGCTCGGCGCCGGTGAGTGGACCAGGCGCCAGGAAAGCATCTCCAATATCGCGGCGCTGCCGATCGCCAACATCCCGGCGATCCTCACCGCCGCCGGCACCGCGGTGGCGTTCGCCACCGTCTACGCCGCCTATGCGCTGTACGACTTCCTCGCGCCGGCAACCGCTTTCATCCTGCTCGGCATGGTCGCGCTCGGCACGCTGGCGGCCGCGCTGCTGCACGGACCCGCGCTGGCCGGGCTCGGCATCGTCGGCGCTTTCGTCACGCCGCTTCTGGTGTCGTCAGACAAGCCCGACTTCTGGTCACTCTACATCTACCTCGCCATCGTCACGGCAGCAGCCTTCGCACTTGCCCGCATCCGGCTGTGGCGCTGGCTCGCGGTCACGACGATCGCCTTCGCGCTGCTGTGGACCTTCCCATGCCTGGCGTGCGGGCCCGAGATGATCGCGCCGCACGTCTTCCATGTGATCGCAGGCTTCGTGCTGGCGGCGCTGCTCGTGGTCTGCGGCTTCATGTTCGGTCCCGACGGCGATGGCGAGGAGATCGAGCCGATCTCCTCGGGCTCGCTCGCCGCCTATCTGCTTGGCGCGATGCTGATCGTGCTCAACAGCGCCCACGCCGACACGGCGATGATCAGCTTTGCGCTGCTGACAGCCGCAAGCCTGCTTGTCGCCTGGCGCGCGCCTGCTGCTACCCGTGCGATCGGCGCCGCGTCGATCTTCGTGTTCATTGTGTTCGGCGAATGGGCCGTCCGCCGCAACGTCGACATGCTGGTGCTGCCGGGCGGTGCGATCCCCGGCATCGGCCCGTCCGCGACCGATGGCTCGGTCTCGCTGCATCTTGTCACCGCGGCGCTGTTCGCAGCCGCCTTCGGCATCGCCGGTTTCCTCGCGCAATTCCGTTTTGCCACCACGAGGGTGACGGTGACCTGGGCCGCGGCAGCGGTGTTCACGCCGGTCGCGCTGCTGGTCGCGCTCTATGCACGCATCGCGCATCTCGACCGTTCGATCCCGTTCGCGATATCAGCCGTGCTGCTGGCGGCGGCCTACGCGGCCGCGACCGAGGCGCTGACCCGGCGCGGCGAGCGGCCGGAGCTGTCGCCGTCGATTGCGTTGTCCGCCACCGGCGCCCTCGCCTCGCTGGCGCTGGCGCTGACCTTCGCGCTCGACAAGGGTTGGCTCACCATCGCGCTCGCGCTGGTCTCGATGGGTACGGCGTGGCTGTCGGTGCGGCGGCCGATTCCGTTCCTGCGCTGGCTTGCCGCGATCCTGGCCGGCATCGTCGTGCTGCGCGTCGGCTATGAGCCGCGGATCGCGGGCGACGCCGTCGGCAGCACGCCGATCTTCAACTGGCTGCTGTGGGGTTATGGCGTGCCGGCGCTGTCATTCTGGGCGGCAAGCCATTTCCTGCGCCGCAACCGCGACGACGTGCCGCTGCGCATCGTCGAATCCGCCGCGATCCTTTTCACGGTGCTGCTCGCCTTCATGGAGATCCGCCACGCGGTCAATAGCGGCGATGTCTACTACGCCAGCGCCGGGCTGACCGAGGTCGCACTGCAGGTCGGCGTGACGCTTGCGATGGCGATCGGACTGGAGCGGCTGCGCCTGCGCAGCGGCAGCATCGTGCATAATGTCGGCGCGATCCTGCTGACCGCGTTCGCCGGGCTTGCCAGCCTGTTCGGGCTGCTGGCGCTGGAGAACCCGATGCTGTGGTGGCAGGACGTCGGCGGCAGCTTCATCAACCTGCTGCTGCTCGGCTATGCGCTGCCAGCGGTGCTGGCGCTGCTGCTGTCCTATACGGTGGCGGGCCATCGTCCTGCCGGCTACGCCAACACGATCGCCGCCGGCGCGCTGGTCCTTGCGCTCGCCTATGTCACGTTCGAAATCCGGAGGCTCTACCATGGACCGGTGCTGACGCGTGGCGAGACCACGGGCGCGGAGCAGTACACCTATTCGATCGCCTGGCTGATGTTCGGCGTCGCGCTGCTCGGCATCGGCGTCGTCGTCAACTCGCAGCGGGCGCGGCTCGCGTCTGCTGCGGTGATCGGGCTGACGATCCTGAAGGCGTTCCTGATCGACATGTCGACGCTCACTGGTGTCTACCGCGCGCTGTCGTTCATGTGCCTTGGCATCGTGCTGGTCGCGATCGGCTGGTTGTATCAGCGGATCCTGTTTCGCAGGCGGGCCACTCCACCGCTCGCGCAGGCCGAGGGTTAGAACCTGCCGTCCTGAAAGACAGCCTTCAGTCGACGGACTCGGCGACCAGTCGAATCCTGAACACGGGTTTTCTGCCCTCGTCGAGCAGCTCCATGTGCCATTCGCTGTTCTGCTTCAGATTGCGCGAAATGCTGCCGAGGAAATTTCCGCAGACCTTGGTCATCTCGGCCCAGGCCACGTCGCGGCTTTCAAACTCCGTCGCGTGGTCGGATGCACCAGCGTAATCGCCGTCACTGATTCGAAAAAAATATTGCGCCATATGACTACTCAAAATCAGAGTCCCCAATGTCCCGCCTCGCGGCGAACGCCAGGTATTGAGTAGCGAGCAAGGCGTGGCGACCGCCATCCGTATGACTACGGCTTGGCGGCGCTATTCCCGCTAGCGCGCAGATGAAAGGTTAGTCGGTGGAGCGGCGCAATTCCGGCGCGCTCTCGACCTTGGCGGGCTCGGCCTTGACCGGCTCGAGCTTCGCGCTTCCGACCTGCGGCGTCTCAACGCGCGACACTTCGGTCTGCGAGGCATCCGCGGATCGGGTGCGCGGATGCAGCGAGCGCGGACGCGCCGCCGCGCGCGCCATCAGCATCTGCTGGCCGCCCTGGTGATGGAAATCGCAATAGGCAAAGCCCATGCCGGAGACCGAGCCGCGGAACGTGCGGTCATCCTGCTTGTCGAGATTGAAGCACGGTTCGAACGGAATGCCCTTCAGGGACGCGCAAACGCTCTGACCGCGGATCTGCAGCGTGTTGCCGGGCAGGCGCACGTGACGGATCGGCCCCGAGCCGGAGAACTGGATCGAGCCTGTCGCACCCAGATCGTCGAGGATGCGGCCGGCACCGCGGGTGCCGTCGAAACAGGTGAAGGCGAACACCTTGCCGGCGACGAACCTGCGGGCCTCATCGGCGTTCATCTGGCCCGCGAATGCCGGCACGACCATCGCTCCGGCCGTGACGGCCCCCAACACCAAACGCGCAAGCATGAGCTACTCCACTGACGAGCGCGGGCACCCGCTCCTTGTTGCGCATGATCCCCGCACCAACGCTTCTCGGCGTCTGCGCGAGGAAACCCGGCCCCCCGGGATCATGCCGCAAGTCTCTTTACCCGCTGCTTACCATACCAACAGTGGCAACATTGGAGCAGCTTGGTTGGTAAAGTCTGAACGTCCTCAGACTATTTTTACCACGATGCGGCCGCGGACCTGGCCACCGAGGATTTTTGCGCCAAAGCCGATGACTTCGTCCAGGGCAATTTCGTGAGTGATATCAGCCAGTTTTGCCTTATCCAGATCGCTGGCAAGGCGCCGCCAGGCGGTCCTGCGCAATTCGATCGGACACATCACTGAATCGATACCGAGAAGGCACACACCCCGCAAAATGAAGGGCGCGACCGACGACGGCAGGTCCATACCGGCCGCCAGACCGCAGGCTGCGATGGCTCCGCCGTACTTGGTCATCGACAGCAGGTTGGCGAGCGTGGTCGACCCGACGCTGTCGACGCCGCCGGCCCAGCGCTCCTTCGCCAGCGCCTTTGGCGCACCTGACAGTTCGGCGCGGTCGACCACGTCGGTGGCGCCGAGACCCTTGAGATAGTCGGTCTCCGACATCCGCCCGGTCGACGCGATGACGTGGTAGCCGAGCTTCGACAGCACGGCGATCGCCACCGAGCCGACGCCGCCGGCGGCACCCGTGACCACCACCGGGCCGCTCTTCGGGGTGAGACCGTGCTTCTCCAGCGCCAGCACCGAGAGCATCGCGGTATAGCCGGCGGTACCGACCGCCATCGCATCGCGGGCCGAGATGCCGTGGGGCAGCCGCACCAGCCAGTCGCCCTTGACCCGGGCCTTTTCCGCATAGGCGCCGAGATGGGTCTCGCCCATGCCCCAGCCGTTGCAGACGACCTTGTCGCCTGCCTTCCAGTCCGGATGGCTGGATTGCTCGACCGTGCCGGCGAAATCGATGCCGGCGATCATCGGGAACCGGCGCACCACCGGCGCCTTGCCGGTCAATGCGAGGCCGTCCTTGTAGTTCAGCGTCGACCACTCGACGCGGACGGTAACGTCGCCGTCCATCAGCTCGGCTTCATCGAATTGGGTGAGTGCGGCGGTGGTACCCTTGTCCGCCTTGTCGATCCTGATTGCCTTGAACGTTGCCACGATGTGCACTCCCCGTAATCTTGGTTTCGGGGAATGGTTTAGAGCATGATCCGGAAAAGTGGAAACCGGTTTTCCCTCGCGACAAACGCGGAACGCGTTTGCGCGGAGATCATGCTCACTACAAAGAGCATCAGGCAGGCTGCGCAACCGGGCGGACGACGGGCTTTTCGACGATCGGCAGGTTGATCAGTGCCGACAGCACGCCAAACAGCACCGACAGCCACCAGATCGGGGTGTAGGAGCCATACTGCTCGAACACGATGCCGCCGAGCCAGACTCCGAGGAAGCCGCCAACCTGATGGCTGACGAAGGCGAAGCCATACAGCGTCGCAAACCAGCGCGTGCCGAACATCAGCGCCACCAGCGCCGAAGTCGGCGGCACTGTGGAGAGCCAGGTCAAGCCAGAGATCGCGCCGAACGCGATCGCCGAGAAGGTCGTGATCGGGAACGAGATGAAGGCGATGATCGACAGCGCGCGGGTGAAGTAGATCACCGACAGGATGTAGCGCTTCGGGAAGACGTTCTGCAGCCAGCCGACGCTGAGCGAGCCCACGATGTTGAACAGGCCGATCGCCGCGATCACCCAGCCGCCTGTCGATGCCGGAATGCCGCGGTCGGCGAGATAGGCCGGCAGATGCACGGTGATGAAGGCGAGCTGAAAGCCGCAGGTGAAGAAGCCGAGCACCAGCAGCACGTAGGAGCGATGGCCGAACGCCTCCGCCAGCGCGGTCTTGAACGACTGCTGATCGGCGGGCGCGGCGTCATTCGTCTCCGCCGGCGGCGTCGAGAGCGCCAGCGACAACGGCAGGATGAGCAGCATCAGCGCGCCGAACACCAGCAGCGCGGTCTGCCAGCCGAAATTGTCGATCATCGCGACGCCGAACGGCGCGAACAGGAATTGGCCGAACGAGCCCGCGGCGGTGCCGGCGCCGAGCGCAATGCCGCGCTGCGCGGGCGGCAGCAGCTTGCTGAACGCCGACAGCACCAGGTTGAACGAGGAGCCCGACAGGCCGAAGCCGATCAGGACGCCGGCGCCAAGGTTGAGCGAGAGCGGCGTCGCCGAGTAACGCATCAGGAGCAGGCCCGCGGCGTAAAGCAGTGCGCCGACGACCATCACACGCAGCAGGCCGAAGCGGTCGGCAATTGCTCCGGCGATCGGCTGGCCGAGCCCCCACAGCAGGTTCTGCAGCGCCAGCGCGAGGCCGAACACGTCGCGGCCCCACGTGAATTCATGGCTCATCGGCTGCACGAAGAAGCCGAGGCTGGAGCGCGGGCCGAAGCTCAGCAGCGCGATCGCGCAGCCGCAGACGATGATGACGAGCGGCGTGCGCCACGTGCCCGACGTCGGTCGAAGATCCCCGGTGGTAACGGCCATCTTGTCTTCCCCCGCAACTGCTGCGCGGGGAGCCGCCCCGCCGAACGTTACGGGGAATTAATGCAGGTGCATGAAAACCCCAAGAGGGGCCGGAGAAAAATATTCGCCTGCAGGGCTGCTCTGCAGAATCGGAGAGGATGATGACCGTCATTCCGGGGCACGCCCTGCGCGCCATCCCGGAACGGCGTCGTGAGGTTGCGACGCATCTGCCCCGAATATCGCGACGGCTCAGGCCGAATGGCGGGGAACGTTGCCTTCTCCTTCCCCCTGAAAGGGGGAAGGTCGGGATGGGGGTCAGCCACGAGCATCGCTGCTCGTGGAGGGACCAGATCCCCACCCGCTTTGCTCTGACGAGCAAAGCGACCTCCCCTTTTCAAGGGGAGGTTAGGTTGACAGCCCTATCGACGGGCGCTGGCCTGCTCGGCCGAGCTCCGGGCGGCCTCGGCAAGCTGCGCCGAGATCTTGGCGGTCTCGGCCGGGTTGCCCCAGCTCGGCGCGTCGCTGCCGTCGCCCCAGGCGCGCGGGCGATAGAAGGTGTGAACGCCGAACTTGTACATCTTCTTCATCTCGCTGACCCAGGACGGCCGCACCCAGTAGGCGTGGTAGTGGGTCGAGCGGTCGACTTCCGGCAGCCACAATTCGCCGTCGAGCATCGCCTTCGCGATCTTCCTGGCGCGATCCCACATGTCGGGCTCGCGGACGACGTCAGCGATGTTGTCGCAGGCGAAGGTGAATTGACAGGCGTAGTGGCGGTTCTTGTTCTGGTAGACCACGCCGCACACCGTCTCCGGATATTTGCCGGAGAAGGCGCGGTTCAGCACCACCTGGGCGACCGCGATCTGGCCACGCACCGCTTCGCCGCGGGCTTCGAAATAGACCGCCTCGGCGAGGCACTTCTCCGACTTGGCGCGCGACTTCTCGTCGAACAGGCCGAGCCGCTCCGCCGGCGTCTTGGTGTGCTGGTCGTCGGCATTGACCTCGCCCTTCGGCGCGATGCTCTCGCCCAACTCGCCGGCCTTGACCGGACCATCGGCATCGACCGGCAGTGATGCCATCACCTTCATGTCAGGATCGGGCGTTGCTGCCGGCGTCACGACAACCGGCGCCTCGCCGGGCTGCCAGCGCTCGAGGTTCTCCGGCATGCCGAGCGACGAGCCGAAGAACAGGCTGGCGGTCTGGAATGCGAACGGGTCGCGCTCGCGCGCCGCATCGGCCGGCGCAACCGCGGGCTTCGCGGGCGCGGGTTTCAGATCGTCGAGCGGGTTGGCCTCGAGCGACAGCGAAACGTCATTCTGCTGCGGCGACGGCTTGGCATATTGCGGCAAGGGCGGCGCGCGCAGCGCCTCCTGCAATTCAGGATCGAGCGGCGCGCTATCGGCCGGCGCGGTCGCGGTCTTCATGCCTTTGACCGACGAATTCGATGTCGCGGGATCTTCGTTCGCCGGCGCCGTATTTGCAGGCTCTGCAGGTTCGACCTGATCAGGCCGCCGGACGACGAGGCGATCGCCCTTCAGGGTGCGATCGACCCTGGGAAAATCAGATGCCTGGTAGCGCGGCGGGGGGGCGGCGATCGGATTGCGCGTCACCGTGCCGGTGATGTCGAGGTCCGAACTGTCCAGTCTTGCGAGCAGGATTTGCGGGGCTTGCGGCGCGGACGTGCCGATCGGACGGCCGAAGCTGTAGGTCGCGACCTGGATGGAGCCGACGGCGGAGGCGAAGACGCGCTTCTGCCAGCGCTCGGCGACGCCGGGCTGCCGGGCCAGGAGCGAGGCAATATCCTGATATCCGATCTCGGTCGGCATAAGTGCGAAGATGCCAAGACCGAGACCGAAGAGCGCAAGACGTGCGCCCTTCGGCTGGTTACGCGACACAAACATCGTACGCTCACGCAACGCTTACTGAGTGCAATCGAACGCGGTACATCCGCGCAATTCGACCTTTCTCGTTGCTAAACCGTTTAGGTTGCCGCGGAGTTAATCGGCGTTGCTCGCGCGCTACACTCAAGCGATCGCGCATGTTTCGCAGGTTGCATTGGGCGCCTTGGTAAACGCGCGGCGCACGAAGGTCGTAAACAACCGGTCAACAGGGATGGTGAACAAGGTGTTACGCGGCACCGTCGCTGCGTGCTGACGACAGCGCACGCAAGAAGCAAAAATGGCCGGGACTTGGTCCCGGCCATTGCACTTCTCTGAACTACGCAGTCGCTCACGCCTGGCTGGCGATCTCCTTGCCGAGCGCGGCCTGCGCTGCGGCCAGACGCGCGATCGGCACGCGATAGGGCGAGCACGAGACGTAGTCGAGCCCGACCTCGTGGCAGAACGCGACCGACGCGGGATCACCGCCGTGCTCGCCGCAGATGCCGACCTTGAGGCGCGGCCGCGTCTTGCGGCCGCGGGTGACGCCGATCCTGACGAGTTCGCCGACGCCGTCGCGATCGACCGAGATGAACGGATCGATCTCGAGAATGCCCTTGGCGACATAGGTACCGAGGAAGCTCGCGGCGTCGTCACGGCTGATGCCGTAGGTGGTCTGCGTCAGATCGTTGGTGCCGAAGGAGAAGAACTCCGCGGTCTCGGCCACCTCGCCCGCCATCAGGCAGGCGCGCGGCAGCTCGATCATGGTGCCGACCTGGTAACTCAGCTTGACGCCGGTTTCCTTCATCACCGCGTTAGCGGTCGCATCGATCCGCGCCTTGACCAGATCGAACTCGGCCTTGGTCGCGATCAGCGGCACCATCACCTCGAGACCGACCGGCTTGCCGGTGCGCTTGCCGGCCTCGACGGCGGCCTCGAAGATCGCGCGCGCCTGCATCTCGGCGATCTCCGGGTAGGCGATCGCAAGACGGCAGCCGCGGAAACCGAGCATCGGGTTGAACTCGGAGAGTTCACGGGCGCGGTCGGCGAGCTTGCGCGGATCCGTGTTCATGGCCCGCGCCACTTCCTCGATCTCGGCCTGGGTGTGCGGCAGGAACTCGTGCAGCGGCGGATCGAGCAGGCGGATCGTGACGGGCAGGCCCTGCATGATCTCGAACAGCTCGACGAAGTCGGCGCGCTGCATCGGCAGCAGCTTCGACAGCGCGGCGCGGCGCGACTGCTCGTCCTCGGAGAGGATCATCTCGCGCACGGTGCGGATGCGGGTCTCCTCGAAGAACATGTGCTCGGTACGGCAGAGGCCGATGCCTTCGGCGCCGAACTTCACCGCGGTGCGCGCGTCATCGGGCGTGTCGCCGTTGACGCGGACGCCGAGCTTGCGGACCTCGTCGGCCCAGCCCATCAGCGTGCCGAACTCGCCGGACAGCTCCGGCTCGATCATCGGCATGCGGCCGGCCAGCACCTGGCCGACCGAGCCGTCGATCGTGATGACGTCGCCGGTCTTGAAGGTGCGCGAGCCCACGCTCATGGTGCCACGGCCGTAATCGACGCGGATGGTGCCGCAGCCGGAGACGCAGGGCTTGCCCATGCCGCGTGCGACCACCGCCGCGTGCGAGGTCATGCCGCCGCGGGTGGTGAGGATGCCTTCCGCGGCGTGCATGCCGTGGATGTCCTCAGGGCTGGTCTCGATGCGGACCAGGATGACCTTGCGTCCGTCGGCCTGCAGCTTGGCCGCTTCGTCCGACGAGAACACGATCTCGCCCGAGGCGGCGCCTGGCGACGCCGGCAGGCCTGTCGCAATCACGTCGCGCTTGGCGGCCGGATCGATGGTCGGGTGCAGCAGCTGGTCGAGCGAGGCCGGATCGATCCGCGTCACCGCGTCCTTGCGCGAGATCAGGCCTTCATTGGCGAGCTCGACCGCGATGCGCAGCGCCGCCTTCGCGGTACGCTTGCCGCCGCGGGTCTGCAGCATCCACAGCTTGCCCTGCTCGACCGTGAACTCCATGTCCTGCATGTCGCGGTAGTGCTTCTCGAGCAGCGTGTAGATCCGCGTCAGCTCCTTGAACGCGACCGGCATCGCGGCTTCCATCGACAGCTTGTCGGAGCCGGATTCCTGGCGCGCCTCCTCGGTGATGTCCTGCGGCGTACGGATGCCGGCGACGACGTCCTCGCCCTGCGCGTTGATGAGGAACTCGCCGTAGAGCTTGCTCTCGCCGGTCGAGGGATTGCGGGTGAACGCGACGCCGGTCGCCGAGGTCTCGCCCATGTTGCCGAACACCATCGCCTGCACGTTGACGGCGGTGCCCCAGGATTCCGGAATGTCGTGCAGCTTGCGATAGGTCACCGCGCGCGCGTTCATCCAGGATGAGAACACCGCGCCGATGGCGCCCCACAGCTGATCGTGCGGATCCTGCGGGAAGTCGTGGCCGGTCTCCTTGGCGACCGCCTCCTTGTACTTGCCGACCAGCTCGACCCAGTCGTCGCCGGTGAGGTCGGTGTCGAGCGAATAGCCCTGGCCGTCCTTGAAGGTGTCGAGGATGTCCTCGAAGTGATGATGCTCGAAGCCGAGCACGACGTCCGAATACATCGTGATGAAGCGGCGATAGCTGTCATAGGCGAAGCGGCGGTCGCCGGAGAGTTCGGCGAGCGCCTCGACCGTCCGGTCGTTGAGACCGAGGTTGAGCACGGTATCCATCATGCCCGGCATCGAGGCGCGCGCGCCCGAGCGGACCGAGACCAGCAGCGGGTTCTTGGCGTCGCCGAACGTCTTGCCGGTCAGCTTGCCGACATAGTCGAGCGCCTTCTCTACCTGTGTTTTCAATTCCTTCGGATACGTCTTGTCGTGTTCGTAGAAATAGGTGCAGACCGAGGTCGGAATGGTGAAGCCGGGAGGCACCGGCAGCCCGAGATTGGCCATTTCCGCGAGGTTGGCGCCCTTGCCGCCGAGCAGATTGCGCAAGGTCGCCTGGCCCTCGGCCTTGCCGTCGCCGAACGTATAGACCCACTTGCCGGCCTTGATCGCAGCCGGGGCCGCCTTCTTCGCAACGGCCGTCGCCGGCGCCTTGCTCGCGGGCTTTGCGGCCGGCTTTGCAGCCGATTTGGGGGCGGCTTTCGGCGCCGCCTTCGGGGCGCTCTTCTTCAGCGCCTTGCGCACTGGCGCGGCCTTGCGGGCTGCGGCGGAGGGCTTTGATTTCGCTGCTGTTTTCTCGGCAGTTTTCTTGGACTTCGCGACGGCTTTGGCCATGTCAGACAACAATCCGAAAAGAGGGGTCGAAGATGCGCGCCTTACACCATTTTGAGGGGTTCCGCGCAAGCCGCGAAACCCCGCTTTCCCGTTAGAGGTGCAGCCAGCGCAGCAGACCCATCCCCACGAGCCCGACGAAGATCAGATAGATCGCGACGATGTAATTCAGGAGCCGCGGCATGATCAGGATCAGGACGCCTGCGATCAGAGCCACGATAGCAGGCAGATGCCCAGCGGTGATGGTCATTGAAGTTTTCTCCGGGGGTTTCTTGGAAGAGCGAATCGAGCGGCAGTTTATCCGCTGAGGGGGTTCCCACATCAAGACGCCCGCGCGGCCTGAGAGTTCCCGTAACTCACGAAAATTGCTCCAAATTGCCGCGTATATGGCGGCGGTTTTCCGGAACATCACCGCAGCCGATGCATTGGCTCGCCGTGCGCATCGGCGAAGGCTGGCGCGCACCGAAAAAGAATGGAGCGAGCCATGCGAAACAGAATACTTGCCGTTGCAGCGGTTGCTGCTGCGATCACGGTGCCGGCTGTTGCCGCACAGGCCCAGACCGTTGGCGTCGTCCGCGGTGGCCCGCCGGTTGCAGTCGATGATGACGAGGGCATTACTGTCGAGCAGCGTCCGGCCTTCCGCGAGTACATCGTGCGCGAGCGCGTGCCGAACTACACGGTTCCGGATCGCATCGTGGTCGGCACCGTGCTGCCGGACGCCGGCGTGACCACTTACGACGTGCCGCAGCGGTTCGGCGCGACGCCCTATCGTTACACCGTCGTGAACGGTGAGACCGTTCTGGTCGAGCCGCGTTCGCGACGGATCGTTCAGGTGGTCGACTAGATCAACGTCAGCACGATCGCCTGAACGACAGTCCGGGCGCCGCGCAAGCGGATGTGCGCGAGGATCGACCGGACCAGAAAGCCCCGTCCGGCCTCCCCTCCGGGCGGGGCTCTTCCGTCGTGTTGTGATCGTCGCGTTGTGATGAATTCCAGCGCCTGGTCTTGACGCGCTTTCTTCACGTTCTTCACGCAACCCGCTGCGCGCTTCGCTTCAGTGTCGAGTGGGTTACGATTTGAGGATCGAGAGCAACGTCGAGGTCGACTTGTAGCTCTTGATCGCAGCGTCCTGGAAATCCTGCGTCCAGTTGGTCGCCTGCCGCTCCTCCGCGCTCATCGAGGAATATTGCTTGAGGATGCCGAGGCTGAACTGGCGCGGATCGCCGGCGGTCTGGCTCTGCTTCAGCGCGTCGAGCACGGCGAGACGCGTCCGCGTGTTGAGTTCCTGCTTGGCCGCGAAGATCTCCTCGGTGGAGAACTTCTTGTCCTGGTTCAGCGAGATCGCCGAGAGCGAGCGGTTGTCGAGCGAGGACAGGTCGGCGAGCTGTCCGGTCTTGCGGCGGGAATCGTAGACCAGCTCCTTGCCGCTCTTCGCCGCCTCGCTCTTCTGCCGATCGAGGAAGGCGCGCACGTCGCCGGCGATGCTGCTGAAGTCGCGCGTCGTGCTCTTCGTGGGAGGCGCCGTCCCCGCCAGCGCGGCCGCGATCGGATCGCCGGAAATTCCAGATGGCGCCGTGTTCGGATCCTGCTGCGTCGCCTGATAGCCCTTCAGCACCGCGGCGCGTTGGCTGGCCCAGGTTGCGGTGGCCTTCTCCTCATCGCTCGCACCATCGAGATAATCGAGCGCGGCCTTGTAGCTGACGCTGTAGTCGCCGGTCAGGCGCGTGGTCGCCAGCGACGGTTCCAACGCCTTGTCGAAGCGCTGCTTCAGTTCGGTGGTCGCAACCGCCTGCTCGTCCGGCGTGAACTTGCCGCCATTGTTGGTCGAGATCGCAAACAGCGAGCGACGGTCCAGCGTCGAGAGATCGATGGTGGTCTTGCCGTCGACGATCGGTGCCTTGACGCCGGCGACCGTGTAGAGCCGGTCGAGCGTGATGCGCGCATAGCTGGTGACGGCGGCAAAATCCGGCAGCGGCGCCTTGGCGAGCTGCGCGCGGGCGGCGTCCGACAGTGTGAGGTTGGTTGCGGCGTTGGATGTCGAGGACGCCGACAGATCGCCGGCGGTGCCGTCGCCCGACAAGGTCGCCGCCAGCGAGGGCGTCGCTGCTGCCCGCGCATAGGCCGAACCATATTGGGCGTAGGGATTGGACGTGGTGCCGATCGAGGTCATCGGGCGGTCCCTGCATTGGCGCGAGGGGCGATGTCTTAAGAAATCGTTGCTTCGTCAGGACCTTCGCAGGGCATGGTTAACAAATTGCGAATTGTGTCGAAATATTTCCATCGCGACGCAACTCGCTGCGTCGGCGGCCTATTTGTCGACGACCCAGGCGTGGCGGCGCTGGGTAAAGACCGATTGCGACGGCGCGGGAAAATCCGGGTCCGCGAAGGCGCCGACCGCAACTCCGATCAGATCCGGCGCGCGATGCGGCTCCCAATACACCGACGATCCGCAATTCGGGCAGAAATGAAACACCACAGCAGACCCGCTGCCGCCGATGCGACTGTATTCGCGCGCTTCGCCCTGCGGCGCCACGTCGGCGCGCGGAAAGAACGCCGCGACGCCATAGGTGCTGCCGGTTCGCTTCTGGCACTCCAGGCAATGACACAGCGCTACTGTGACGGGCTCGCCCTGACAGGTGACGCGGAGCTGTCCGCAGGCGCATGTCGCGAGCCGCGCCATCATCGCCTGCCCTTGCTGGCGACCAGCCGATGAATGACCTTGCCGGACGAAGCGCTGACGACCTCCGCGTCGAGCAGCAATTCGGCTGCCGCCAGCTCAGCGCGCACCAGCGCGGTATCGAACGCCGCGTAGAGCCGGCCATGGGCATCGCGCGCATCGTCACCTCTGGTGACGCGCCAGCTCAGATAGAAGATGCCGCCGGGCTTCACGACGTCGAACATGCGACGCACCGACAGCGCGATCAGCGCGTGGTCGAGATGCATGATCACGGTCTCGCACAGCACATTGTCGAAGCTGTTGGCGGCGATGCCGGACAGATCGGGCAGTTCGGCGCGGATGAAGCGCAGCGCCGGGTAGCGGGTGCGAGCTTCCGCGAGCAGGCCATCGGAGGCATCAAAACCTTCGGCCGGGAAGCCATTGGCGTTCAGCCACGCCACCTCGCGGCCGCTGCCGCAGCCGATATCGGCGGTCGCGCCGCCCTTGATGAGGAAACGCGTGACGATGTCGTGCAGATCGACCGGGGCCGGCTGTTCGTGCCAGTCCTGCGCAAACGCCGCCGCATCCTTGTCGTAAGCGGCGAGCGTCGCGCGGTCCATCGATCAGCCCTCGATCCTGGAGAAATCCGCCACCGCACGCGTCGCGGCACGGATCTCGTTGAGCAGCTTCAGGCGGTTTTCGCGCACCTTCGGATCGTCGTCGTTGACCTTGACCTTGTCGAAGAACGCATCGACCGCCGGACGCAGCTTCGCCATCGCGCTCATCGCAGCGGCGAAGTCTTCCTTGGCGACGGCGGCGGAGGCCTCGGCCTTCACCTGGTCGATCGCCTTGGCCAGCGTCTTCTCCTCGGCGAGCTTGTAGAGCGCGGCGTCAGGCGCGCCGTCAAAGGTCCGCTTGTCCTTCTTCTCCTCGATCGCGAGAATGTTGCTGGCGCGTTTCGTGCCAGCGAGCAGGTTTTTGCCGTCGTCGCTGTCGAGGAATTTGCCGAGCGCCTCGACGCGCCGGACGACGAGCAACAGATCGTCCTGGCCGCCGAGCGAGAACACGGCATCGACGAGATCGTGACGCGCGCCCTGATCGCGCAGCTGGACCTTCAGGCGGTCGGCAAAGAAGGTTAGCAGATCGTTCGGCAGTGTTTCGGCATCGGCCTTGAGCGACAATCCGAGCAACGCGGATTTGGCCGTCTTCAGGATCGGCAGGCGCAGCGTATTCTCGACGATAAGCCTGATCGCGCCGAGCGCCGCCCGGCGCAGCGCGAACGGGTCCTTCGAACCCGTCGGCTTCTCATCGATCGCCCAGAATCCCGCGAGCGTATCCAGCTTGTCCGCCAGCGCCACCGCGACGCTGACCGGATCGGTCGGCACGCGATCGGTCGGCCCCTGCGGTTTCCAGTGCTCCTCGCTGGCGGCCGCGACGGAGGCATCCTCGCCCTGCGCCAGCGCGTAGTATTTCCCCATCAGGCCCTGCAACTCGGGGAATTCGCCGACCACTTCGGTCAGCAAATCCGCCTTCGCGAGGTGCGCGGCGCGCCTGGTCTTCTCGACGTCGGCGCCGACCAGCGGCGCGATCTCGGCGGCGAGACGTTCGATCCGCTTGATCCGTTCTGCCTGGGTGCCGAGCTTCTCATGGAACACGATCTGCTCGAACTTCGGCAGCCGGTCCTCGAGCTTGGTCTTCAGATCGGTTTCGTAGAAGAACTTCGCGTCCGACAGTCGCGGACGGATCACGCGCTCATTGCCGGCGACGATGGTCTTGCCGCCGTCGGGCGCCTCGATATTGGCGGTCAGCACGAACTTGTTGGTCAATTTCCCCGTCTTGGGATCCCTGACCACGAAGCACTTCTGGTTGTTGCGGATGGTAGCGCGGATCACCTCGTCCGGGATCGACAGGTACTGCTCCTCGAACGATCCCATCATCACGACCGGCCATTCGACGAGGCCGGAGACCTCGTCAAGCAGCACCTGGTCTTCGACCAGTTCGAGGCCCTGCGCGAACGCCAGCTCCTTGGCGTCCTCGAGGATGATGTCCTTGCGCGCCTGCGGATCGAGGATCACCTTCGCGGCCTTCAGCTTGGCCTCGTAATCCTCGAAGCGGCGCACCGAAATCGGACCCGGCGCCATGAAGCGATGGCCGTAGGTGGTCTGCCCGGCCTCGATGCCGTCGACGGAGAACTTGACGATGTCAGGCTCCTCGGTCTCCAGACCGAAGGTCGCGGTGATGGCGTGCAGCGGGCGCACCCAGGTGAGCGAGCCTGATTTGGCCGAGCGCGCGCCCCAGCGCATCGATTTCGGCCAGGGGAAGGTGCGGATGATCACCGGCAGCATTTCCGCGATCACGTCGATCGCGGCGCGGCCGGGCTTCTCGATCAGGGCGATGTAGAAGTCGCCCTTCGCATCTTTCTGGATTTTTGCTTCATCCAGCGACTTGAGACCGGTTGCTTTCAGAAAACCCTGCACCGCCGCATCCGGGGCGCCGATCTTTGGGCCGCGACGTTCAGTCTTCAAATCGGGCTGGCGCGCGGGAATGCCGTGCACGGTCAGCGCAAGGCGGCGCGGGGTCGCGAACGCCTTGGCGCCCTCATATACGAGGCCTTCGGCGACCAGCTTCTCGGTCACCATGCGGCGCAAATCGTCGGCCGCCTTGGCCTGCATGCGCGCGGGAATTTCTTCGGAGAACAGTTCGAGGAGAAGATCGGGCATCAGACCGCCCTGCCCGTTTCGGTGTGAATCCATGCCTCGCCGCAGGCCTTCGCCAAATCGCGCACGCGCCCGATATAGCTCTGCCGCTCGGTCACCGAGATGACGCCGCGGGCATCGAGCAGGTTGAACACGTGGCTCGCCTTGATGCACTGGTCGTAGGCCGGCAAGGCCATCAGATGTTCCTTACTGTTGCCACCCTCGCGCCAGCCGGCGGCGAGATATTTGCGGCAGGCCTCTTCCGCCATCCTGAATTGCTCGAACAGCATCGCGGTGTCGGCGTACTCGAAATTGTGCCGCGAATATTCCTGCTCGGCCTGCAGGAAGACGTCGCCATAGGTCACCTTCTCGGCGCCCTCGCGGCCGTTGAAGTTGAGATCGTAGACGCGGTCGACGCCCTGCACATACATCGCGAGCCGCTCGAGCCCGTAGGTGAGTTCGCCCGCGACCGGCGCGCATTCGACGCCGGCGACCTGCTGGAAGTAGGTGAACTGCGACACCTCCATGCCGTCGCACCAGCATTCCCAGCCGAGACCCCAGGCGCCGAGCGTCGGGCTCTCCCAGTCGTCCTCGACGAAGCGGATGTCGTGGACGGCGGCGTCGATGCCGATCGCGGCCAGCGACTTCAGGTACAGTTCCTGAAGGTTCGCCGGCGACGGCTTCATGATCACCTGGAACTGGTAGTAGTGCTGGAGGCGGTTGGGGTTTTCGCCGTAGCGGCCGTCCTTCGGCCGCCGCGAGGGCTGCACATAGGCCGCGTTCCAGGGCTTTGGCCCCAGCGCACGCAGCGTGGTCGCGGGATGGAAGGTGCCGGCGCCCATTTCCATGTCGTAGGGCTGCAGGATGACGCAACCCTGCTCGGCCCAGAACCGCTGGAGGGCCAGGATGAAGCCCTGGAACGAACGTTCCGGGCGCATGTGGTCAGGCAGGGCGTCCATCGTTGGAATCGATCTCGCGGAGGGGTGTGAGGCGCGCGGGACCGTATCGGCGGCAGCCAATGGAATCAAGGCGATGCCGGAAAATCCGGCACCGCCATTTTGCGGATTTTAGAGCTGGTTAGCCCGGGCGATAGGCCCCGGTCACGGGGTCGCGGCGAAGGGTCTTGATTTCGCCCGCGCGGGTGGCCTCGGCCACGCGGGACAATCGCGCCTCTTCGAGTTCCTGGTTGATCCGGACGGCCGTCTTGTACGCCCAGCGGACCACGGCCAGGCTTCCCAAGACGCCTGCGAATGCAATCAGCGGCGGCATCGGTCGATCCTTGTCGTTCACGTCTGTCAGGCCCCCAATGCCAAGCATTCTCGCGCAAGGCGGCCTGCGCCGCAATCGCGGTTTTGGGACTAAATGGCGCGCTCACATCCCTGTGTTCACAGCCCGAATCTGGCCCAAATCGCACGGGTTTCCAGCGCCGAGATCACCTCGTCCGGCAGCGCGGCCAGCCCATCCAGCGCCGCCAGCGACCCTGCCCCCGGCGCCCGGCGGCCCAGCAGGCCGGACAGCAAGCCGCTGGCCGGCGCAATCACCGGGGTCAGCACCTTGTCGCCATAGCGGGCCCGCAGCGTGGAGCGGATGTCGCCGATGCCATCGGCGAGCCCGAGACCGATCGCGGTATCGCCGGCCCAGTACTCACCGGTGAACAGCACGTCGTCGGCGCCATTGAGCCGGCTGCCGCGGCTCTGCCTGACCAGCGCGATGAAGATCGCATGGATCTCGCGCTGGATCGCCTTCAGCCGGGCGACGTCGTCGGGGTTCTCGGGAAGGAAGGGATCGAGCATCGCCTTGTGGCTGCCCGCCGTGTAGAGCCGGCGCTCGACCCCGATCTTCTTGATCAGCCCCTCCAGGCCAAAGCTGCCGCCGACCACGCCGATCGAGCCGAGGATAGAGGACGGATCGCAATAGATCTCATCGCCCGCGCAGGCGATCATGTAGCCGCCGGAGGCCGCGACGTCCTCGACGAACACCAGCACCGGCAGCTTCTTCTCGGCGGCGAGTTGCCGGATGCGCAAATAAATCTGCCGCGACTGCACCGGCGAGCCGCCCGGCGAATTGATCACCAGCGCCACCGCCTTGGCATTCCGCGTACCAAAGGCGCGCTCCAGCATCTTGGCGACGCCGGAGAGTGTCATGCCGGGCCGCAGTGGCGTCACCGCACCGATCACGCCTGCCAGCCGCACCACCGGCACGACGGCCGCCCCGCGCCTGAAGCGCGCCGGCAGCATTGCCTGCACGCGTTCGAGCAGTCCCGAACGTCCAGCGTGATCACTTCTTTGTTCACTCATGCCGTTACCTCGAATTAACCACTTTTTATCACGCCACTGTCATTGGAATCCGTGGAACGCGTTTTGCATTTTGTCATTGGGGCTGCAATGCGCGAGCGGAGAGGGACTCATGAAAATCTATCTGCTGATTTTGCTGATCGGTACACTCCTGGCGGCGATCCACTTCACGTCCACGCCGGACCGCCAGTCGGAAACGGCTTCGCAGTGATTTAGTGCCTCTGACGACGTGGGCAGCGCCCTGCCCGCTAGCGCCGCGCCAGCGGCAATTCCCCCTTCCCAGCCAACACCTCCTGCACCCATTTATTGGGCACGCCTGACTCTTCATTGAGCAGCAGTGCGGCATGGAGCCGCGTCGGCGCCCGGCCGCCCTTGGTCGCCCGCACCAGGATTCGGATCGCCGGCGACGTCCCGTCGCCGTGAACCGGCAGGATCTCGACACTGCCAAAGCCGCGGTCCAGCGCGGCCAGCACCTCGGCAATGCCGTCGGCCCGCCAGATCAGCGCAAGCTGCCCGTTCGACTTGAGAATCCGCCGCGCCGCGTGAACCCAGCCGGCCAGCGTGGTCGCGGTCGCGACATGGGCGCGCTCGCGCACACCGTCCGGCGAGGTGCGATGCCGCGACGGATCGTTAAACGGCGGGTTCATCAGCACGACGTCAGCGCTATCGGGCCCGAGGCCGGAATCATCGAAGGCCGCGGCGCCGGCTTCGACATCAAGCACGATCACCTCCGCCATGATCGCGTTGGTGCCGGCGTTATTCCGCGCAAGCTCGGCCAGGGCCGGGTCGATTTCGACCATGACGAGTTCGATCCCCCTCACCCGCCGCGCCACCGCCAGCCCGGCCGCGCCGACGCCGGAGCCGAGATCAACGACGCGGTCGCCTGATCGAGCCGGTGTCGCCGCGGCGAGCAGGATCGCGTCATGGCCGGCGCGGTGGCCGCTGCGGGGTTGCCGCAGGCGCAATTGGCCACCGAGAAATCCGTCTTCGGTGATCTCGGCGGCCGGAGACTCCTTTTTTGACGCGTTTTCTTCACGCGAACCGGGGTCCACTTCGCTTGAAAACGCTCTAATCATCGGCCCGCAATTCGTGGCCGAGGCCGGCATCGGTCAGGAGCTGGCGGGCCTCGTGGTTGTCGTCCTCATGCACCAGGATCCGCCGCGGCAGCACGCCCAGCGAGCCCTCGATGATGCTCATGTTCTGGTCCAGCACCAGATGATGGATGTTAGCGCTGTCGAGCAGCGCGCCAATGGCGGAGACCAGCACCATGTCATTGGTCCGTACCAATTCCCGCAAAATACGCTCTCCTGTCGCCCCGGCTGTGCGGCACTTGCGCCACATGTCAATAACTTGATGGCCTTGCCGCTGCACCGCGCAGTTTCTATTGTTATAGCTGAGCATAGTGCGTATTCGGCAAAATTGGAGACCAGCGTGGCGGTTATTGTACCCTTCGAAAGCCCGTCCAATGCTTCGATCGACGGGCTGGTGGGACTTGTCGCCGCCGACATGGAGCGCGTCAACGCGACGATCCTTTCGCGGACCGGTTCCGAGGTCACCATGATCCCCGAGGTCGCCAACCATCTGATCTCCTCCGGGGGCAAGCGGCTGCGCCCGATGCTGACGCTGGCGATGGCCCAGCTCGCGGACTATTCCGGCGACGGCCATATCAAGCTCGCCGCCGCGGTCGAGTTCATGCACACCGCGACCCTGCTGCATGACGACGTGGTCGACGAGAGCGAGCTGCGCCGCGGCAAATTGTCCGCGCGGATGCTGTGGGGCAACGAGGCGAGCGTGCTGGTCGGCGACTTCCTGCTCGGCCAGGCGTTCCGGATGATGGTCGAGGTCGGCTCGCTCCGCGCCCTCGACATCCTCTCGGCCGCCGCCGCCACCATCGCCGAAGGCGAGGTGATGCAGCTTGCCGCAGCCAAGAACACCGCGACCACCGAGGACGAATATCTCGCCGTGATCCGCGGCAAGACCGCGGAGCTGTTCGCCGCGGCCTGCGAGGTCGGACCCGTGATCGCCAACCGCCCCAAGGCCGAGCAGACCGCGTGCCGCTCGGTCGGCATGAATCTCGGCATCGCCTTCCAGCTCGTCGACGACGTGCTCGACTATGGCGGCAAATCCGCAAAACTCGGCAAGAATGTCGGCGACGATTTCCGCGAGGGCAAGATCACGCTCCCGGTGGTGCTCGCCTTCCGCCGCGGCAATGACACCGAGCGCAAATTCTGGATCCGGGCGCTCGAGCGCGGCGAGATCGGAGCGGCCGATCTCGACCACGCCATCGGCCTGATGACCAAGCACCGCGCCCTCGAAGACACCATCAGCCGCGCCCAGCACTACGGCGCGATGGCCGTCGACGCGCTGGCGCTGTTCCCGCCCTCACCGATGAAGACGGCGCTGGAAGAGGTCGTCGCATTCTGCCTGGCGCGCTCTCATTGATCTAGGCACTCGCGAGCAACAAGACGGTGTCGTCCCTGCGAAAGCAGGGACCGATACTCTGCGGCCAGAGTTTTAGGCGGGACTCGTCATTCCGGCGTCACCCAAATAACAACCATCGGTGGTTGTGGGTCCCTGCTTTCGCAGGGGCGACACCAGGGTTTGCTGCTCCGGCGCCCGTTACTCCTTCACCGGCACCCAGATCTCCAGCCCGCCATTGCCGGTGCTCGCGTCGAACTTCTCGTCGTAGCGCTCGAAGTTCGGCGCGTCCGCGACCTTCATGCCGGATTGCGGCAGCCAGCGATTCCAGATCGTGTTGACGGTGCGGCGGATGGTCGAGATGTGGTCGGCGTGGGTGAACACGACGTATTTCTGCTCGGGAATGCGGACGCGCGCGAACTCGCGCGGCAGGTCGGAGAAATCGGCGACCTCGACGCCGGCGATGTAATCGAAATTGCCGGCATCGTCGCCGTTGCAGCAAACGCCATAGGCGACGTTACCGACCTGGCGGGGGATGTGCGCGCATTGCTGGTGGAAGCCCTGCCACTGGTTGGGAATACCGGCATCGCTGCCATTGCCGTGATTGTAACGCTCGCCGATGCCGGCGACGAGGAACGCCTTTCCGGTGGCAATGCGCGGCGGATCGATGTGGTCGAGAGCTGTCGAGATCATGGTGATCGGCTCCTGGAGATTGAGCGTCGTCAGGCACGTTGTCGCGCGCACCGTCTCGGGCGTGACGCCGAAATGGTCGCGAAACGCGCGGGTGAATGCTTCGTGGGAGCCGTAATCCGCATCCAGCGCGAGGCTGAGAATATCGGGCGCACCGGCCGCGAGTTGGCGCGCGGCTTCGCTGAGGCGGCGCGCCCGCACATAACGCATCACCGAGAACCCGGTCGCTTCCGCGAACGCACGTACAAGATGGAAGCGCGAGACGCCCGCAACGGCGGCAATCTCGTCGAGCGTCAGCGGCGCGCCGAGATGGCTTTCGATGTACCAGAGCGCCTTCTGGGCTGGATTCATGGATGACGGCTTTCCTGTAAAGCTCGGGCATCATGCACCGCTGCCGCGCGCGGCATTTGACAGTCCTTGCTGCCCGGCGGTGAAACCGCGGTTCCGCTCCACGGAAATTTACCCGCAAAGCCGTCGCTGGCAACAATGTTGCAATCGTGCATACTCGCCGACGCATCGATCCGACGGCTCACCAAGCTGCCCGATAATCAAGACTGCAAGAGCCGCGGCCAGCATGTCAGGGAGGACAATGATGCACCACCAACGCTTGAGCTATGCCAACTGCGTCAAGTCCGCGGCGCTTGCGGGGCTTTTGACGATCGCCTTCGCAAGCGCAGCCAACGCGCAGAAGAAATACGATCCGGGCGCGACCGACACCGAGATCAAGGTCGGCAACATCATGCCCTATTCCGGTCCGGCGTCCGCCTACGCCACGATCGGCAAGACCGAAGCCGCCTATTTCAACAAGCTCAACAGTGAAGGCGGCATCAACGGCCGCAAGGTCAACTTCATCTCCTACGATGACGCCTACTCACCGCCGAAAATGGTCGAGCAGGCCCGCAAGCTGGTCGAGAGCGACGAGGTGCTCCTGATCTTCAATCCGCTGGGCACGCCGGGCAACACCGCGATCCAGAAATACATGAACGCCAAGAAGGTGCCGCAGCTGTTCGTCTCCACCGGCGCGGCCAAGTGGAATGATCCGAAGAACTTCCCGTGGACCATGGGCTGGCAGCCGAGCTACCAGGTCGAAGCGCGCATCTATGCCAAGTACATTTTGCAGAACTATCCGGGCAAGACCATCGGCGTGCTCTATCAGAATGACGATTTCGGCAAGGACTATCTGATCGGCCTGCACGACGGACTCGGCGACCAGGCCAAGAAGCTGATCGTCGTCGAATCCTCCTACGAGACCTCGTCACCAACGGTGGATTCGCAGATCGTGCAGATCAAGGGCGCCAACCCCGACATCTTCGTCAACATTGCAACGCCGAAATTCGCGGCGCAGGCGATCAAGAAAGCCGCCGAGCTCGATTGGCATCCGGTGCAGTTCCTGACCAACGTGTCCGGCTCGATCGGCGGCGTGATGAAGCCGGCCGGCTATGAAGCGAGCCAGGGCGTGCTGTCCACGGCGTATCTCAAGGACCCCAAGGATACCGAGTGGAAGAACGATCCGGCGATGACCGAGTGGCGCGCCTTCATGACCAAATGGTATCCCGAAGGCGACCTCGACGACGCCGCGACCGTATTCGGCTATGGTGTCGCCAAGGGTCTCGAGCAGGTGTTGCGGCAGTGCGGCGACAATCTTACCCGCGAGAATCTGATGAAGCAGGCGGCCAGCCTCAACTTCGAGATCGGCATCTATCTGCCCGGCACCAAGATCAAGACCGGGCCGGACGACTATGCGCCGATCGAGCAGTTGCAGATGATGCGCTTCAAGGGCGAGAGCTGGGAGCGGTTCGGCCCCATCATGAGCGGCGAGAAGAGCAGTTGAGGGCTTTCCTCCACAACTTTGCGGTTCGTGATGCCCGGCCGTGCGCCGGGCATCCACGTCTTCGACATGATTCACGAGCAAGACTTGTCGCAAGCAAGACTCGTTACGAGCAAGATTTGCGATGGCCGGAACCCAGACCAGCCGAAGCGACGCCGTTCTTCAGGCTCAAGTGTCCGGCCACCACGAATTCCAGGCACATCCTGCGATCGGAAGGACAACAACAATGAAAATCACCGACGTCCGCGCCCACCATATCCGCATTCCCTATGACGCCGGGCCCGCGAGCTTCCGCCAGGGAGCTTCCGCGATCTCGGCGCTCGACATGGTGCTGGTCGAGGTTTCGACCGATGCCGGCCTCACCGGCTGGGGCGATGCGTTCGCCTATGTCTGCCCGAAGACGAGTTGCACGGCGGTGGCCGAGATGATCGCGCCGCAGGCGCGCGGCCTCGAGGTGCCCGACGCGGCCAGCATCCCCGCCGCGATGGAGCAGATCCAGCGCAACCTGCATCTGTTCGGCCGCTACGGCATCACGATGTTTGCGATCTCGGCGCTCGACATCGCGCTGTGGGATCTCGCCGGCAAGGTGAAGGGCGTGCCGCTGCATCAACTGATCGGCGGCGCGAAGCGCAGCACGATCCCGGCCTATGCGAGCCTGATGCGGATCGGCAATCCGGCGCATATCGCCGCCGAATGCAAGAAGGCGATCAAGCTGGGCTATTCCGCGATCAAGCTGCACGAGACCACCGTGCCTGCGGTGGCCGCCGCGCGCGAGGCGATCGGCCCCGGCGTGCCGCTGATGGTCGACATGAACTGCCCGCTGGACGGACCAGCGGCGATCCAGTTCGCGCGCGACTGCAAGCAGGCCGCGCCGCTGTTCCTGGAGGAGCCGGTCTGGCCGCCGGAGGATTTTGCGACGCTCGCCGAGGTGCGCAGAGAAGGTCGGCTCGATATCGCGGCCGGCGAGAACGCCTGCACCGTGCATCAATTCCGCCAGATGATGACCGCGGGCGCGGTCAGTCACGCGCAGCCCTCCGTGATCAAGGTCGGCGGCATCACCGAATTCCTCAGGGTGGCCGTCCTCGCCGACGAGTTCGGCGTCCAGGTGATTCCGCACTCGCCCTATTTCGGGCCGGGCTTCCTCGCCACGCTGCATCTGATGGCGATCCGCGACGCAGGGCTGATCGAGGTGTTCTTCATGAAGCGTCCCGCCTGCCTGTGGGGCGACCGCATCGACGTCGACGCCAACGGCCATGTCGCCGTGCCGCAGGGCCCCGGACTCGGTTACGAGCCGGATCGCGACGTGATGGAGAAGTATCGGGTGGCGTAGCTGAGACACGCTTCCTGTCATTGCGAGGAGCGAAGCGACGAAGCAATCCATCGTTCCGCACGCGCGGTGGGATGGATTGCTTCGCTTCGCTCGCAATGACGGTTTTCTACTTCGACCCGTCCTTGGCGGCGGGCGCGGCATCCTTCGCCGGCGGCGCGTCGGCCTTCTTCTTCAGGTCCTCGGTCAGCTTGACCTGCGCGGCCTGCAGATCGGTGACGAGCTTCTGCAAGCTCGCGATCTGCCGGTTGGCGGCGTCGAGCTTCTGCCGATGATCCGATGTGAGCTTGTTGATCGTCTTCTGCAGGAAATCGACGTTGCTCTGCAGACAGCTGGTGCGCCGCTCCATGGTTTTCTCGACGGTGCAGATCTCGATGCCGGGAACGTCCTGCGCATGCGCGGTTGCGGCGACGCCGAGTGCGAGCGGTGCCAGCAAGGCGAGAACAAAACGAGCAGTCATCGGCGTCTCCAGGCAAATGCGTCATTCACAGTTTTGTGCTCGCGACGCTGAAAGCGAGGCAGACATACCACACTGAAACCGCATTCAAGCGGTGTGCTTCACCCATTACGGGACTACTCGTGGGGACGGGGGCCTCGGAACTTGTTTGGTTCGATCCCTTTTGGCTCGGCCTTGGGCAGTGGAGACAGATCGCATGGCAACGCGCGAAAAACGGATGGCGCAATTCGACGGCAATGGCGAACCTGCGCCGGAACAGCGCGTGGAAGTACTTTGTGAGGATCATAGCGGAACGTATCAGCTGCCGTTCGCCTGCCGCTTCGTCAACGGCCAGTGGCGCAATGACACCACCGGCGGCGCGCTGGAAGCCAATGTCATCGCCTGGCGGAAGCCGCGCGAGAAGCAGGCGGGCATCGCCTGAGACCGGCATCGGCGCGCGCTGTTTCAAAACGCGACGCGCGCGCACCGTGTCTTAAGATTTGGAACGCGGGTGGAACGAACCGCGTCCGAATCACTGATCGAGCAGCGTACCGCGTTGTTCACGGCTAGATGTGGTCATCAGCCCGAGGCTGCGCACCACATACAGAAGCATGACGATCGGCCGCAGCCAGCGGCCGATAACAAAGGTTAACTCCTCCGCAGACGACATTGCGATCCCTCCTCTCTGTACCCCTGGCGATCATTTCCACGGCGTGATCGGCGGCACCGTTTCGGTCGCCGGCGGCACGTCCACGGTCTTGAAATCGGCGGGGCTGACGATCTCGAGGTATTCCATGTCCTTCGAGTAATCGAACAGGTAGTGGGTGATGCCGGGACGCTGATGGATGACGTCGCCGGCCTCGACCAGCGTCTCCTTGTCCTCGTACATGAAGCGCGCCCAGCCCTTGGTCATGATGACGATCTGAAAATCGCACAGATGCTTGTGCCAGCCGGTGCCCTGCTCCGGCGGCATGTCGGGATTGGCCTTGACCAGGTGACAGATCACCTGCCCGCTGGTGGCATCGGCGATGCCGAGATCGCGATACAGGAAGAAGTCGCGCAGACCTCCGCCCTTGAACTCGGTGTCACCGGGTTTGACGTGGGAAAATTTGCTGACGACGGCGTGCTGGTTCATTTCAAGCCTCCACGGTTCTCGTGTTCGCGAGATCGCGGCGCGGCTCGGCGTCCAAATTTTCGGCAGCGTCGCATCGTCGCGGTCACAGCTCGGCCATTGCCATGCGAAATCCTTGCCAGCCGGGTTGGGCTGCGGCGAACCGTCTCGCCATGCGCTGACATCGCCGCGGAAGCATTTGGAGCGAGGCGCGAATTTGCGCTTCGACGGCTGTCGTGCACACCCGTCGCGTGGCGCCAATGCCTGACGCCGACGGCACGTCCATTGAGCAAGGCTTGCCTCGTGCTTGAGCCGCCGATGCAGGCAGGCCGGCCCGGGCACTGCCTAATATTCGACCTCGAGCTCCTCGACGTCGGCCGGCTCCGCCTTCGCGGCCTCGATCCATTCCTGCATCTCGGGCATCGTCATGATGGTGCTGGCATACACCGTAAGCGCAGGCTCGAGCTTGACGTCATAGGTCATGAAGCGGGTCACGACCGGCGCATACATCGCGTCCGCCATGGTGCGGCGTTCGCCGAACAGGAACGGCCCGCCCGATGCGCCGAGGCAGTCGCGCCAGATGGTGCGGACGCGGTCGATGTCGGCCTGCGCCCGCGACCAGATCTTGAAGCCGGGGAAATGGCCCTTGAGATTGACCGGGAGCGACGAGCGCAGCGTGGTGAAGCCGGAATGGATTTCGCCGGAGATCGAACGGCAATGCGCGCGCTGAATCCGGTCTTCCGGCAGCAGCCCGGCATGCGGCATGATCTCGTTGAGATACTCGCCGATCGCCAGCGTATCCCAGACCGTCGCACCGTCGTGGCGCAGGCAGGGCACCAGGATCGAGGACGACAGCAGCAGCAGCTCGGCGCGGGCCGACGGGTCGTCGGGCGCGGTGACCACCTCCTCGAACTCGAGCCCGGCGAATTTCGCCAGCAGCCAGCCGCGCAGCGACCAGGAGGAGTAATTCTTGCTGCTGATGGTGAGTGTCGCTTTCGCCATATCGGTCCCTCACGCCTGAACGCGTCCTCAGCTCCCGGACATCGCGCGCCGGTTCAGCCGCCGCGCACCCGGCGCCATCAGTTTTTGCAGCAAGCCACGTGCCAATTTGCCGGGCGGCCGGCCCCGCCTCTGGCGTCGATATTGCATGGCAAGCCGGGCCACGGGTGGATGCGTATGATGTCAATGCTGTACCAGGCCTATCAGAACCACATGGACCTCACCGCGCCGTGGCGAACCGGCGCCGCGGCGGCGTTGCGCTATCTCAATCTGGTGCCGCGCGGCGCGTCCTACCGGACGTTCGGCCGGCTCGCCGCCGCGCTCGAGCTGATCTCGCGCTCCAGCCTGAGCTATGCCCGTCCCGACTACGGCATCGGCAGCGTGACCGTCGGCAACAGGGAGTTAGAGGTGACGGAGGAGGTCGCCTATGCGACGCCGTTCGGCTCGCTGCTGCATTTCAGGAAGGTGGACGGACCGGAGCAGCCGCGGCTGTTGCTGGTGGCGCCGATGTCCGGGCATTTCGCCACGCTGCTGCGCGGCACCGTGAAGACGCTGCTGCAGGACCACGACGTCTACATCACCGACTGGCACAACCCGCGCGACATCCCGCGCAGCAAGGGCCGCTTCGGGCTCGAGGATTACACCGACCATCTGATCGACTTCCTCGGCCAGCTCGGCCCGCGCGCGCATATGGTGGCGATCTGCCAGCCTTCGGTGTCGGCGCTGGCGGCCGCCGCGATCATGTCGGAGGACAATCATCCGGCGCGGCCGGCCTCGCTCACCCTGATGGCCGGGCCGATCGACACAAGGATCCAGCCGACCAAGGTGAACGAATTCGCGAAGAGCAAGCCGATCAAATGGTTCGAGGACAATCTGATCAATTACGTGCCGATGCAGTGCAAGGGCGCGTTGCGCCAGGTCTATCCCGGCTTCGTGCAGCTCACGGCGTTCGTGTCGATGAACCTGGAACGCCACATCAAGCAGCATATCGATCTCGCCGATCATCTCGCCAAGGGCGAGACCGCCAAGGCCGCTGTGATCAAGACCTTCTACGACGAATATTTCGCGGTCATGGATCTGCCGGCGGAGTTTTACATCGAGACGGTGCGCGACGTGTTCCAGGAGCATCTGTTGCCACAGGGCATGCTGATGCATCGCGGCCGCCCGGTGAATCCGGCGGCGATCCGGCGCATGGGGTTGATGACCGTGGAAGGCGAGAAGGACGACATCTGCTCGATCGGCCAGACGCTCGCCGCGCAAGACCTCTGCACCGGGGTCCGCACCTATCGCAAGGTGCATCACATGCAGGCCGGCGTCGGCCATTACGGCGTGTTTTCCGGCAAGCGCTGGAACAACGAGATCTACCCGCTGCTGCGCGATTTCGTGCATGTGAATTCGTGAGAGATTCCCGGTAGCCCGGATGAAGCGAAGCGCAATCCGGGAAGGTGTTTCTGCGGAGTAGCCGGCCCCGGATTTCGCTCCGCTTCATCCGGGCTACGAAATCTCGCCTCCCGACACTGCTCCATTCCATCACTGCGCGCCTCGCAAAGACGCTGCGGCTAGCCATGCCTGCCCTCGCGCAGTAGTCTCCCCGGCCACGACGACCCGCTTCCGAAGAATCGTCCAGGGAGAAACTCCATGCGCGCGCCTACCGCCCTCCGTGCCCTCACGCTCGCCGTCATCGGCGCCCTCGCCTTCACCTCAGCCGTATCCGCCGCCGAAGTCCATGTCATGATCTCGGGCGGGCTGACGGCGGCCTACAAGGCGCTGGTGCCGGAGTTCGAGCGCAAGACCGGGCACAAGGTGGTGACCGCCTTCGGGCCGTCGATGGGCACCACGACCAATGCCATTCCGGTACGGCTGGAGCGCGGCGAGCCGGCCGACGTGCTGATCATGGTCGGCTATGCGCTCGGCGATCTCATCAAGCAGGGCAAGGTGGTGGCCGACAGCCGCGTCGACCTCGTGAAGTCGCCGATCGGGATCGCGGTGAAATCAGGCGCGGCGAAGCCGGACATCGGTTCGGCCGACACCGTCAAGCAGGCGCTGCTGGCGGCGAAATCGGTCGCCTATTCGGACAGCGCCAGCGGCGTCTATGTCTCGACCGAGATGTTCGCAAAGCTCGGCATCGCCGATCAGATGAAGGACAAGGCGCGGATGATCCCGGCGACCCCGGTCGGCGAGATCGTGGCCAAAGGCGAGGCGGAGATCGGCCTGCAGCAGATCTCCGAGCTGAAGCCGGTGACCGGCATCGACATCGTCGGCCCATTGCCGGAGCCGTTGCAGAAGATCACGGTGTTTTCCGCCGGGATCGCGACGGTTTCAAAGGAGCGTGAGGCCGGCAAGGCGCTGATCAGCTTCCTCGCCTCATCAGATGCGCGCGACGCGCTGGTCAAGAGCGGCCTCGATCCGATCGCGGCGGGTGGGACGCATTAGCGGCGTCCGACTCTCTCCCCGTTCTACTCCCTCCCCGTCATCCTGAGGAGCCCGCACTTGCGGGCGTCTCGAAGGATGCACGGCCCGGCTGGTGGCCGTCGATCCTTCGAGACACCGCTTCGCGGCTCCTCAGGATGACGGGGATAAATCAACGCAAATCAGATTCCCTACCGCAAGTGATGCGCGCCGTAGGCCAGCAGCACCACCACGACCAGCGCCAGCAGCAGGGTGGTCGACTTCCAGAACAGCACCGGATTGCGCTCGATCAGCGGGGTCGATGACGTCGTCAGATATTTTGCGTTGGGATTGCGCAGGTCGAACAGGAATTCCGAAAAGCTCTCGTAGCGCTTGAGCGGATTGGCGTGCACGGCGCGCTCCAGCGCGCCGTCGACCCAGGTCGGGACGTCGCGGCCGGCATGCGCGGCCGGTCGGTAGACCAGCCGGTTGAAGTCGGACCGCGTCCGTGCCCGCGCGATCTGCGCACCATAGGGCAAGCGTCCCGTCAGCATCTGGTAGGTGACGACGCCGAGCGAGAACAGATCGGAGCGCGCGGTGCCGCCCTCGCCGAGGAAATATTCCGGCGCGGTGTATTGCTGGGTGCCCAGGATGTCCTCGACGCCCGCCGGCACCGCGTCTGCGACACCCGCAATCCGCGTCGAGCCGAAATCGATGATCTTCACCGTGCCGGTCCTGTCGATCATGATGTTGTCGGGCCTGACGTCCTGATGCAGCATCTCCTTGCGGTGGAAGGCGCGCAGCCCTTTTGCAATTTGCTCGGTGATGTCGCGCACCGTCTCCAGCGCCGGTGCGGGATTGTCCGTGATCCACTGCGTCAGGGTCTGACCGTCGATATATTCCATCGTGACGTAGAGGAAGTTGCGCTTGCGCTGCGGCAGAAACGGCTTCAGCACATGCGGGCTGTCGATCCGCCGGGCGACCCACTCCTCCATCACAAAGCGCTTCAGATAGGCCGGATCGTCGCGCAGGTCGATCGAGGGGATCTTGATCGTGACCGTGGTGGCGCTGTCCTCATCGACCGCGAGATAGATGTGGCTGCGGTGCGATGCGTGCAGCTCGCGCACGATGCGATAGCCGTCGAACAGCATCCGTGCGTCGAGCAGCGGCGGCAGCGGCAGTTCGGTGGGCTGGCCGAACACCTCGCCGGCATCGCCGTCGGGCAATTCGTCGATCCGGACGATCTGCACGGTGAGATTGTCCGGGCTGCCGTTCTCATAAGCCTGCTCGACGATCGACTTCGCGGCAACATCGAGATCGGCGGCGCCGTCTTTGATCGCCTTCGCCAGCTGCCGCGCCGGGACATGCTCGTAGATCCCGTCGGTCACCAGCAGGAAGATATCGCCGCGCTCCAGCGGGAGAGCCTGGTAGTCGATCTCGAGCTGCGGGTTCACGCCGAGCGCGCGGCCGAGATAGCTCTGCTGCGAGGAGATCACGACGCGGTGGTCGTTGGTCAGTTGCTCGAGGCTGTTGCCGGCGACGCGGTAGATCCTGGAGTCGCCGACGTGGAACAGGTGCGCGGTGGTCGACCGAACGACCAGGGCGCTCAGCGTGCAGACGTAGCCCTTGTCCTTGTCGTAGGGATTCTGGCTGCGCCTGGTCTGCGCGTGCAGCCAGGAATTGGTCGCCTCCAGCACGCGCTGCGCCGAGGTTTTGACCGACCAGGATTCCGAGGTGCAGTAGTAGTCGGTCAGGAAGCTCTTGACCGCGGACTCGGCGGCGATGCGGCCGACGCTGCTCGAGGAGATGCCGTCGGCGAGCACCACGGCGATGCCCTTCAGGCCGAGCAGCGGCTCGTCGGGGATCAAGGCGCCGTGGAAGTCCTGATTGGCGTCCTTGCGGCCCTGATCAGAGAATTGCCCGACCGATATTTTCAGCGCGCGCGGCATCGACCGTCCCAAGCGAATGGGGCCCTCCGCGACAGGAGAGCCCCATAAGCTAGCCAGGATCAAGCCGCGAGGCGCTGGCGCTTCGGGGCCGTCTTCACATGCGTGGTGTAGAGCGTGAGCCCGGTGAAGGCGAGACCGCCGGCGAGGTTGCCGAGCACGGTCGGGATCTCGTTCCAGATCAGGTAATCCATGATCGAAAACTTCGCATGCAGCATCAGTCCGGACGGGAACAGGAACATGTTCACCACCGAATGCTCGAACACCATGTAGAAGAACACCAGAATCGGCATCCACATCGCGATCACCTTGCCGGGCACCGTGGTGGAGATCATCGCGCCGACGACGCCGGTCGAGACCATCCAGTTGCAGAGCATGCCGCGGATGAACAGCGTGGCCATGCCCGCCGCGCCATGCGCCGCGTAGCCCAGCGTCCGCCCCTCGCCGATGTTGCCGATGGTCATGCCGACCTTGTCGGGCTCCTGCGTGAAGCCGAACGTCGTCACGAACGCCATCATGAACGCCACGGTGAGTGCGCCTCCGAAATTGCCGATGAAGACGAGGCCCCAGTTGCGCAGCACGCCGCCGAGTGTGACGCCGGGGCGCTTGTCGAGCAGCGCAAGCGGCGAGAGCACGAACACGCCGGTCAATAGATCGAAGCCCAGCAGATAGAGCATGACGAAGCCGACCGGAAACAACAATGCTCCGACAAGCGGCTGACCCGTATTGACGTTGATCGTCACGGCGAACCAGGCCGCCAGCGCGAGGATCGCGCCGGCCATGTAGGCGCGGATCACGGTGTCGCGCGTCGACATGAAGATCTTGGATTCGCCGGCATCCACCATCTTGGTGACGAATTCGGACGGAGCGAGATAGGCCATTCGTAAAATCCCCTTGCGCAATTCGGCCGCGCCGGCTGCCTGCCGGAAGCGACGCGGGTTGGTTGAAATGCTCGTCCGGGGAAATGGGGCTGCAACGATTGCTCGAGACGCCCGGGCCGGGCGCCTTGATCCCCTCGCCTCGGCCAGCACTGGCCTCGGCAATCCGGAGGACGGCAGTCGTCATTGACTGGTGCAATCAAAAGCAATGGATATGCCAACCGGATTCGCTGGCGGCAGGCCTAAAATCTATTTCAATACAATGAGTTAGATAGCCAGCGCAGGAACCGTCCGGTGCGGTGGCGCGGAATTATGCATCATGCACAGATGTCGCCCACGCCAGATGTGCGGCTTACTTCACCTCGGTGCGAACCGGCGAGCCCTTCAGCCCGTTGTTGTCGTAGGCCTTGCGCAGCGTGCCGTTGGCGATCGCCTCCGTCATGAACCTGGTGGCGAAAGCCGCGGCGAGCGGATGGTTGAGCGGCACCGCGACCGCGGTGACGGTCTGCTTGAAGGTCTCGTCCAGCACGCGCGTGCCCGGAATCTTCTTCGCCATCGCATAGAGCTGATCGCGCGACAATGCGAAGGCGTCGATCTCGCCGCTCTTCAGGAGATTGAAGATCTCGTCATAGGTCTGATAGCCCGTGACCTTGGCGTGCTTGAGATGGGCGATCGCGCCGCGCATCGTCGTGGTGGCGTTGACGGCGGCCACCTTGACGCCGTCCTGGTCGAGCGCGGCGAAATTCGTGATCGTCGAGCCGGGCTTGACGATATAGGTGGCGTCGGCAACCTCATAGATCGGCCCGAACGTCATCTTGGTCTCGCGCTCGGGATCCTTGGGCAGGAAGGTGATGTCCCAGGTGTTCTTGGCCGCCGCGTCGGTGATCTGGCCGGAATTCTGATGCACGACATATTCGACCGGGATGCCGAGTTGCGCCGCCATCTCGCGGCCGAGATCGACGGGAACGCCCGCATAGCCGTTCTCGGTCTTGGTCGACCAGAACGCGCCGCCGGCCGGGCTGATCGCGATCGCGACCCGGAGCTTTCCGGTCGGCGCGATCTGATCCTTCGAGGCGTCGGCATCCGCTGATGTGGCCATGACAATCACTCCCAGAACGAGGCCAGCCAGACGCAGCAGTCGAGACGACATCGGACGTCCTCCACGCCGAATCTTGCTGTCCGGCAGGCGCGCAACAAACCGCACGGCGCGGCCTTGTGCAAGCGCCGGTTCTCGCAAGGGAGCTATCCGTATCGGCCTATCTGACCCGGATGGTGATTTTTTCGGAGACGACCGGCGGGCTGAATGGAAAGTGCTTGGCGTCGCCCAGCACCAACTGCAGGGTGTGCTTGCCGGGCGCCAGGTCGAGTTGCGTCTCGGTCTGGCCCGCACCGAAGTGCAGGTGAGACTTGTCCGACGGAATCGGCTCATTCGGATTCAACGGCTCATTCACGTCGATCAGCAGATGGTGATGGCCGCTGTTCGGGTAGTCGTCGCCGGCATGGGTGACGCCCATGTTGCGCAGCCCAAAGCGGCACCAGAACGGGCTCTTGAGCTTGGCGCCGTCGCGCGGCCAGATGAAATACAGCTTGGTGTCCTTGCCGGCCGGCTTGTTCTGGGCGTCGGCCGGGGCCGCGAACAGCGTCAGTGCCGCAGCGAGCATGATCAAGCCTGCACTTTTCATAGCCCCTCCATGAAGCCTGGCGATCAGGGATGATCGCTCAGGGAGACAGCGCGACCCGGAAACCGTGGGTCGGATAACGGACATTGGTGTCGTAATTATCGCGATTGGCCGGGCGCACATAGCGTGCGTCGTTCTTCCACGAGCCGGAGCGGATGACATGCGAGGCGCAGTCGCCGCCGGACCAGACCGCACCGTCGGTCGGCGCGCCCTGGTAGTTCCTGTGCCAGCAATCCTCGACCCACTGATCGACCCCGCCGCCCATGTCGTAGAGGCCGAACGGATTCGGCTTGTAGCTGCCGACCTTGACCGGCTGCTCGGCCGCACTGTCGCCGCCGCAATCCTTGCATCCGGCGTGGCCCGATTGCATCTGGTCACCCCACCAGTATTTCGATTGCGTTCCGCCGCGCGCCGCATATTCCCACTCGGCTTCGCTCGGAAGCCGGTAGGGCTTCTTGGTGCGCTCGGCGAGCCAGGTCACATATTGCTTCGCATCGCTCCAGCTCACATTGGTGACCGGAACGTCGTCCTTGCCGCTGGCCGAGAAGCCACAGGCCTTGGCCGTCGCGCAGGCGTTCCATTCGCGGACCGTGACCGGATATTTGCCCATGGCAAAGGGCTTGACCGTCACCCGGCGGATCGGCCGCTCGGAAGGATCGTCATTGCTTCCCATCGAGAAGCTGCCAGCTTGAAGCAAGACCAGTTCGGGCTCCGGCAGCTCCGGGGTGGGGCTCGCGGAGGGCGCGGGTTGAGGCGACGCCTGCTGCGTCGGTGCTGCCGGGGTCGGACTTGCGGTTTGGGTCGGAGCCGGGCTTGGTGCCGGCGGCTGGACGGCAGGCGATGCCGTCGGTGACGGAGGCGCCTGTGCCACGTCGGCCGGCTTGCCGCGCGGTTGCGCCAGCAGATACCAAAGCACGCCACCGGCGATGATCGCGACCGCCAATCCGAGCAGCGTGAGCAGAATGGACTCGCGGCGTCTGCGCGTCCTTTGGTACGCGGCTGCATCCGGCAGCACGCGATAAACCCGGACCGGATCGGTGATGTTCTTGACCTTGCGGTCGCCGAGCGATTCGTATCCGCAGACCATCTTGTGCTTGATCTGCTCGTAGATGCCGCCGGAGATGAAGACGTCACCCGGCGCCGCGATTCCTTCCAGACGCGAGGCCACGTTGACGCCGTCGCCATAGATATCGTCGGGCTCGATGATGACGTCGCCGAGGTTGACGCCGATCCGGTACTCGATCCAGTGATCTCGCGCGACCGCCGCGTTGCGGCCGATCATGTTCTGCTGGATCACGATGCTGCAACGGACGGCCTCGACAGGACTGTCGAACATCGCGATAAAGCCGTCGCCGGTGGTCTTGACCAGCTTGCCGTGGTGCTCGGCGATGGTGGGCTCGATCAGGTCGCGCAGGGTCCGCTTGACGCGCGTATGCGTGCCTTCCTCATCGAGCTGCATCAGCCGGCTGTAGCCGGCGATATCGCCGGCAACGATCGCGGCCAGGCGCCGCGGCATTGAATCGCCGGGAGGCTGTGTATTGTCGGGCTGTGACCGGCCTGACTTGAAGTCGCGAATTTCTCCCATGGCGCTCCGGCTGCTCCAAAAAAATTGCGTGCTCGAGGCGCAACCGGCGCCGTCGTCCCCGAGGCCCGCTTGAACCTACCACACCTTCGGGTTGGAACAAAGTTGGCGAACCGTGACCAGGTCACGGTTTGCCGGCGGTGCCCGAGCGGCGCACCGCAGGTCGGCACACGCATTGCCTCAACGGCGGATGGCGCAAAACGCCCCGTGTCAGCCCGCCTGCGTCGCTGGGGTGCGGATCTCGCGCGGCAGGATGATCGCGGCCACGATGGCCAGCAGGCACAGCGCCGCGAACGCGCGCAGCATCATCGAGAAGCCGCCCTGGTCGTACAGCCAGGCCACCAGGCCGACGGAAGCGCCGGCCGCGGTGAAGCCGACGAAATAGCGCACCGCATAGGCGCGCGAGCGCCATTCCTCGGTGGTGTACTTGCCGACCATGGCATCGTTCACCGTGACCTGGCCGAACGCGCCCATCACGATGCCGATCGAGACCACGATCAGCGGCAGGTTGGACAGGCTCGCCGCCAGATAAAGGAACGGCGCCAGCAGGAACGACAGCGGCAGCGCCACCGTCTTCAGCGAATATCTGTCGAGCAGCTTGCCGATGGTGTACTGCGTCATCGCGCCGAACACATAGACCCCGGCCGCGATCACGCCGAGCAGCGCCGGGCTCCTGGTCAGATCAGCAAGCCGTTCGGCGAACAGCTTCGGCAGCGCCACCGTCACTGCGTTGAAGGTGGTGGAGATCGCGATCACCACGATCAGGAGCGACAGCACCACGCGCCACATGTCCTCCTTGGCGACCCGCACCTGCGCGGCGGCCTGCCTGGAGCCCTTGCGGTCCTCATGCACCACCGTCATCGCAAAGACGATGCCGATCAGCACCGTGACCGTGCCAGGCACGATGAACGCCCAGCGCCAGCCGAGATACTGGCCGATCACGCCGGTGACCAGCGCCGACGAGGCGACCCCGAGATTGCCCCAGACGCCGTTGATCCCCATCTGGGCGCCGAGCTTCTCGGCATAGGACACGATCATCGCGGTGCCGACCGGATGATAGATCGAGGCGAAGATGCCGATCGCCAGCAGTGCGGCGCCGAGTTGCAGCGGCGTCTGCGCGAAGCCGACCGAGATCATCGACAGGCCGATGCCGACGAAGAAGATCACCATCATGTGGCGGCGGCTCCAGCGGTCGCCGAGCCAGCCCGTGACCAGCGAGCCGGCGCCGAAGGCGATGAAGCCCGGGGTCGCATAGGGCAAGAGTTCCGAATAGGCCATGCCGAGCGCCGGGCCCATGATGATGACGGCGGCAGCGAAAATCAGCATCGCGTAGTGATCGATGAAATGGCCGGCGTTGACGAAGCTGATCACCCGGCTGGGACTGTTGCTTGGACCGTTCATCGGCACCGTCTCTCACGCGATTCTTCAATTGCTCGAAAATAGGTTATAGGTGCTTGTCCTGACGGGATGTCGCCAATGACTATCGCTGAGCCGCCAATAAGAGCCCTCCACCAGGACCGGCGCGTCACCGGGGACGGCGTGCATCTGGTGGCGCGCAGCTACCGCAAGGGCGTCCGGCTCGACCCGCACATGCACCGCGAGGCACAGCTGGTCTATGCCGCCAGCGGCACCATGCAGGTGACGACGCCCAAAGGGCGCTGGCTCGTGCCGCCGGACCGCGCGGTGTGGGTCCCTGCCCTGCTCCCGCACGCGATCGACGTGCTCGCCGACATCGAGATGCGCACGCTGTATTTCGACCAGGCTTGGCTCGCGCGCGAAAAGCGCAGCGACAGCCTCAACCACGAATTCGTGGTGCGGGTGTCACCGCTGGTGCACCAGGCGATCCTGGCACTGTTCGACGTCTCATGCGGACGCGAGCGCACCGCTCTGTTGATCCGCCTCGTGATGCTGGAGCTGCACCAGGCCGAGGATTCGGCGACCTTCATCCCGCTGCCGCAGGAGCCGCGCTGCCGCCGCGCCGCCGACATCGTGCTGGCCGATCCGACGAAGGACCACGACATCGATGCGCTGGCGCGCGCGGTCGGCACCTCGGCGCGGACGCTGTCGCGGCTGTTCTCGGCGGAGACGCAGCTCTCGTTCAAGAGCTGGTGCCAGCGCGCCCGCATCGCGGCCGCGATCGAGCGCCTGTCGAGCACCGCGAACGTTTCGGTCAAGCAAGTCGCCTCCGACCTCGGCTATGCCAGCGTGCCGGCATTTTCCCACGCGTTCCGCCAGGTTACCGGCAAGACACCGACCGCGTTCGCGGAGAAAACGTGAACGGGATTCGCCACCGGGCGCAGCGACGACGAATTATACCGCTGTCGCGCTGCGACATATTTCCGTACGATCCATGCGCTTGATTGCTGTGCTCCCGACCTTAAATCCCGTGTAAGGTCCGGCTTCACTGGATGCGACCCGCTGGATACGAACTGCCCATGGCCAACGCCTTTTTCTCCGACCTGCTCTCGACGATTTCCGAACGCGGCCGCGTCCTGCTCGGCCGCGCCAGCCCGGCCAATGACAAGCAGGATGCCTCCGAGCTGCTGGAATTGTGCGAGGCGCTGCTGTCCGGCCGCGGCGAGGCCTCCGGCACCGCGATGGCGCGCGAAGTGCTCGACCGCTACCACCACCTCGATGCCGCCGGACGGCTGTCGTTCTTCCAGACGCTGGCCCGCGATTTCGGCCCCGATCACGCCAAGCTGGCGGAGGCGATCGAAAGCTGGCGCGCCAAGGCCAATGGCGACGACGCCAGCGACCTGCATTTCGCCTCCGAGCCGCGCCGCCAGGAATTGATCCGCCGGCTCAATCGCGCGCCGGGCGGCACCGGCGAGCTGGTGTCGATCCGGTCGGATCTGCTTTCATTGATGAAGGGCAACAAAGACCTCGCCGCGCTCGATCGCGACGTGGTGCATCTGCTCTCGTCCTGGTTCAACAGGGGATTCCTCGTGCTGCGCAGGATAGACTGGTCGTCGCCGGCCAATATTCTGGAGAAGATCATCCGTTATGAGGCCGTGCACGAGATCCGCGATTGGGACGATCTGCGCCGCCGCATCGATCCGATCGATCGCCGCTGTTACGCCTTCTTCCATCCGGCGCTGGCCGACGAGCCGCTGATCTTCGTCGAGGTCGCACTGACCGAAGCCATCCCGGGCGCGATCGCGCCGCTGCTTGCGGAAGAGCGCGAGCCGGTCCCGGTCGAGCGCGCCCGCACCGCGGTGTTCTATTCGATCTCCAACACCCAGCGCGGCCTTGGCGGCATCTCCTTCGGCAGCTTCCTGATCAAGCAGGTGGTCGAAGAGCTGCGCCGCGAATTGCCGAAGCTCGACAACTTCGTGACGTTGTCGCCGGTGCCGGGCTTCATGCAGTGGGTCAAGCAGGCCGACGACGTGCCGCTCACCGATGAGGACCGCCAGCTGCTGGAAAGCCTCGGCAAGCCCGACTGGTTCGAGAACGCCGAGCTCGCCACCCAGCTGCGCGCCGTGCTGGAGCCGCTCGCCGCCTACTATTTCCTGAAGGCGCGAACGCCGAAGGGACGGCTGATCGATTCGGTCGCGCGCTTCCATCTCGGCAACGGCGCACGGCTGGAGCGGATCAACTGGCTCGGCGACCTCTCACCCAAGGGCCTGCGCGAATCCGCAGGCATCATGGTCAACTACCTCTACCGCCTCGACGACATCGAAAAGAACCACGAGGCCTACGCCAACAATGGCGACGTAATCGCCTCGAGCGCGGTGAAGAAGCTGTTGAAGGGCGAAGGCCGGCGGCTGCTGGACATGCGGCTGGGGTGACGGGGATGCAGCGCAATCCCTCCCCTCGTCGTCCCGGCTCCCGTGCGCAATTGCGCACTAGGCCGGGACGACATCGAGTATGTTGCGTCATCGAGAGTGATACATTCATGGTCTCTCAAGATGACGGGGCAGTGAACATCGACAATCACGGCGCGGCGGTCGACGCCCTCGGCACCTAAAACCTCGCCCTTGCCATCAGCCTTACCGTGCGGCCCTGCCCTGGCGAGATGTTGTTGTTGCCGTCGGCCGACGCCCAATAGCCCTTGTCAAAAATGTTCTCGACGTTGAGCTGGGCGCTCCAGGTCTCGTCGATCTTGGCATAGATCGCCGCGTCGAAGCGCACGAAGCCCGGCAGGCGCACCGTGTCGTCGGACGAGGCGAAGGAATCGCCGAAATAAATCACGCCGAGCGCGGCGGCCCACATCGGCGTGAACTGATACTTGTTCCACCAGGCAAACTGATTGTACGGCACCAGCTGAACGCGGTTGCCGGGCACGACGGTCGCCGAGGTCGCGCCGGTGATTTTCGCGTCGGTGTAGGCATAGGCCAGCGACGATTGCCACTGCTCGGTGACATAGCCGGTCAGGCTCGCTTCGACGCCTCGCGTGAGCGTGCTGCCGGAGGGGAAGAAGAAGCCGGGATTGTTGCCGTCGGCGATCGGCTGGTTGGTGCGGTTCAGATTGTAGACCGCGGTCGAGAACAACAGCTTCGGATTGATGTTCCATTTCATGCCGAGCTCGACATTCTCGAAGCGCTGCGGCTGCAGGATCAGGGTGCCGTCGTTCAGCGCGCTGAACTGGTCGCCCGAGGCCGGCAGGAAGGAGACGCTGTAGGCGGTGTAGACCGACATCGAATCGATCGGCTTGATGATGAGGGCGCCCTGCGGCGACACCAGATTGTCGACGCGATTGCGATTGACGTTGGTGTTCATGTCGGTGGCCGACATGTCGTAGCGATCGAACCGCGCGCCGGCGATGATCTGCACGCCGCGCGAAATCTCGATGGTGTCCCTGAGATAGCCGGACTGGATGTTCAGCGCATAGCGGCTGTTCGAATCGGGCGTGGTGACGCCGTCGCTGTTGGTGCCGGTGAAATGGTGAAGAAACGTCACCGGGCCGAAATAGGTCGGCGCGAACGGGTTCTGCACGATGGTGTTGGTGCCGTTCGGGAACACGCCGGTGTTGCGGATGTCGACGCCGGTCTGCCGGCCGAACTCGGTGCCGAAGCCGACGGTGTGGAACAGCGGCCCGGTCCAGGTCTTGTAGGTGAAATCGGTCTGGTTGAAGACGTTGTCCCGGTTCGTCGTGTGCTGATAGGCGCCGAGATTGACCGCGGTGTCGGCGGGATTGACCGCGCCGGCGAGCGGGCCACCGGTCGGGTAGACGTTCTGATAGAACTTCTGGTAGTCGGCGGCGATGGTGCCGTTGCGCACCGTCAGCCCGTTCTCGAAATCGTGCTCGATGATGGCCATGCCGGTCTGCACCGTCGCCTGCGCAGTGTTCAGGCTTGGGCTGCCGAAGAAGGTCGAGAAGTCGCCGTTCGGCGCGAACGGCGTCGTCGGGTTGAAGCGGGTCGCGCCGCCCGGCAGCCCCTGCGAGGGATTGCCGCGATCGGCGGTGCGCTCGTCGTGGAAGTATTCATAGCTCAGTTTGATTTTGGTGTTGTCGTCGGGCTTCAGCGTCACCGTCGGATTGATGCCGTAGCGCTCCAGATGATTGAAATCGCGGAAGGCATCGGCGCCTTCGTAGAACACGTTGAGCCTTGCTGCGACGTTGTCGTTGATCGCCTGTCCGGCATCGAGGCTGACGCGGCGATCGCCCCACGAGCCGGTCTGCGCCGTCGCCTCGTAGACGCGGTTGCCGTCGGCCTCCTTGAGGGTGCGATTGAGCAGGCCGCCGCCGGCGCCACGGCCGAAGGTCAGCGCGCTCGGCCCCTTCAGCACCTCGATGCTCTGGGCGTTGTACATGTCGCGGAAATACTGCACATCGTCGCGAAAGCCGTTGACGAAGAAGTTGGCGCTGGAATCGACGCCGCGGATCACGAGCTCGTCGCGATTGCCCTCGCCCTGGTGCACCGCAACGCCGGGGACGTAGCGGGTGACGTCGGTGAGGCCCTGGTAGTTCTGGTCGCGGATCTGCTCCCGCGTGATCACGTTGAGCGATTGGGGGATGTTGACGATGGCGGTGTTGGTCCTGGTCGCAACCGACGTACTGTTGGCGAAATAGCCTGACGTGCCGGTGCGGGCGTCCTGCGATTCCGCGAAGGGTTTTGCTGGCGCCGCAGGCGCGAGCCGCCGCGCCGTCTGGGTGCGGCGGCCTCGTGCGGCGGCGGTGTTGCGCGCGGCCTTCGGTGCGCTGCGGCGGCGTTGCGTGGCCGGCGCCGTGACGGTCACCGGCGGCAGCGACGAGGCGCCGGCCTGCGCCGACGCCGATTGCGCCTGCGCGGCAGACGTTGCGAGCGGAACGCCCAGCACGAGATAGCTCGCCGTGAGCAGCGACAGCTTCGCAAGCAAAGCGATGCGACGATTGTTTTTTGATCTTGATGTCATGACGTCGTCCCCAAGCAACTCTCGCCTTCGCTGAAGGCGATGCGCCGTCCTCTAGAGAGGTGAGGCGCTGTGCGTCCAGACGACGGGCCTGAGAAAATTTTTGCGTGACGACGGAATAAAATTGTGACGAATGGACGCGGATACAGCTCGCGGCGAGCGCAGGATTGGAAAAGTCAAGGATGCGAATGGTTTCTGTCGGCTTCCGGATTTGCGCCGGGAAACGAAGGACGGCGCTCGCGCGCCGCCCTTCTTGTAGAGATTCCAGATTGTAGTGGTTCTAAAACGATCGGGACGTCTCGGTCACGCGGTTGCGGACCGCGGCCGCAGCCCTGCCGGCAGATGCGCGTCGATCCAGCCGGTGATCGCACGCTCGTTGCGATGGTAAAGCAGGCCTGCCGCGATCACGGCAATGCCGATCAGCGACAGCGAGAACGGAAACCACAGCGAGTCCTTGAACACGACGTCGGCGAGGTGGCCGAGATAGAGGCAGATGCCGAACGCGCCGAACACCGCATAGGCTCGCCGCATCAAAATCACGGCGATCACGATCAGCCCGACGTTGAGCAGGCAGTACACCGCCTTGCTCAATTCGGTTGAGCCTTCGGACGCGCTAATTCCGCCCCAGAACGCCATCAAGCCGAACAGATGCAGCCAGAACGCAAAGTCACCGTTGCGGCTGCGGTAGTCCACGATCCATGCCACCGCGAGCACGGCAAGCCCGAACCAGATCGAGACCCTGCGGCGCATCTCGAAATCGGCGTGAGCCATGCCGCTGAACCACGGCGCCAGATCCATCGACATGAACCACAGCGCGACCGAGATGATCGCGACGATGAAGGCGAAGCGGTAGTAACGCAGCGCGACGATGCCGGCGGCGATCGTCGCAATCTCCATGAAGATCCAGCTGCCCTTCACCCAGACGTAGAAGTCCTGCACGGTTCCCGGCTTGCCGAACTTGCCCCACCAGCCAAGCTCGTCCTGGATGCCGTAGACCGCGAGCGGCGCCATCGAGACCGCGATCGCGATCAGCAGGCCGCCGGGAACCCGCAGATTCTTCCGGTACCAGAGATGGTGTCCTGCGAAGGTGAAACCGGTAGCGTAGGCGATCGCACAGATCGTCAGCGCCCTGCCGCCCATCTGGGTGAAGGCCAGGGTCGAGAACAGGCCCATGGCACCGATCACGATGAGCGCACCGGCGTACCAGAGCACATGCGCGGCATCGAACTTGGCGGCGGGACTTGCATCGCCCGCCGGACCCCGCCCTGCGCTGCTCGCCAGGAAAGCGAGCAATCGTTCCAGATCGGCCGGGCTGATCACGCCGGCATCGGCGGCTTCCCGGAGCTCCTTGGCTGAATATGGCATACGGCACTCCTCACGGCCGGTTCCGCGCCTGCTCCCGATCATCTGGGAGAAAGACGCCCTGTTCTCATGAGTATATCCAGAAATGAGCAACGTTCAATAATTTCTTGAGCGTCGCTCACAATATTTTGCAAGCGAACTCAAGCCCGCCCCGCGCCCAGCAGATCGGCAGTCGCTGGCCGGACTCAGTCCGCCAGCGCCTTCATCTCCTTGTAGAGATCGGATTTGCCCTCGAAGCCGATGCCGGGAAGGTCGGGCATCACGATGTGGCCACCCTCGACGCGCACGCCGTCCGGGAAGCCGCCATAGGGCTGGAACAGGTCGGGGTAGCTCTCATTGCCACCGAGGCCGAGGCCGGCCGCGATGTTCAGCGACATCTGGTGGCCGCCATGCGGGATGCAGCGGCTCGGCGACCAGCCGTGGGTCTTCAGCACCTCGAGCGTCCGCTGATATTCGCAGAGCCCATAGGACAGCGCGCAATCGAATTGCAGCCAGTCGCGGTCCGGCCGCATGCCGCCGTAGCGGATCAGGTTCCGCGCATCCTGGTGGCTGAACAGGTTCTCGCCAGTCGCCATCGCACCCGGATAGAACTCGGCCAGCGCGGCCTGCAGCGCGTAGTCGAGGGGATCACCGGCCTCCTCGTACCAGAACAGCGGGTACTCGCGCAGCATCTTGGCGTAGGCGATCGCTGTCTCCAGATCGAAGCGGCCGTTGGCGTCGACCGCGAGCTGCGCCTCGCTGCCGATCTCCTTCAGCACCGCCTCGATGCGCTCGCGGTCCTCGGCGAGCGGCGCGCCGCCGATCTTCATCTTCACGACGTTGTAGCCGCGGTCGAGATAGCCGCGCATCTCCTTGCGCAGCGCGCCGAGATCCTTGCCAGGATAATAGTAGCCGCCGGCGGCGTAGACGAAGACGCGCGGATTGGCTGATAGCCCGTGGCGCTCGGCGAGCAGCCGGAACAGCGGCTTGCCCGCGATCTTCGCCACCGCGTCCCATACCGCCATGTCGATGGTGCCGACCGCGACCGAGCGCTCGCCATGGCCGCCCGGCTTCTCGTTCGACATCAGCGCCGACCAGACCTTGTCCGGATCGAGATTGCCGCCATCAGCATCGAGCAGCGATTTCGGATCGGCTTCCTTGAGGCGCGGCGCAAAGCGCTCGCGGATCAGACCGCCCTGCCCATAGCGGCCGTTGGAATTGAAGCCGTAGCCAACCACCCGCTTGCCGTCGCGCACCACGTCGGTGACCACGGCCACCAGGCTCGAGGTCATCTTGGTGAAGTCGATATAGGCATTGCGGATCGGCGAGGAGATCGGTTTTGTGACCTCGCGGACGTCGACGACGCGGACAGACATGGGGATTCGCTTTCAGGTTACTTGCCGCGTCATTCCGGGATGGTGCGCAAGCACCAGACCCGGAATCTCGAGATTCCGGGTTCACGCTTCGCGTGCCCCGGAATGACTGCGTCCTACTTCTTATCCCGGAAATACGGCTCGACCGGCCCGTGCACCTTGATGGTCAGCGGATTGCCGTAACGGTCCTTGGCGTTGCCAGCCGTGACGCGGACCCAGCCTTCGCTGATGCAGTACTCCTCGACATTGGTCTTCTCGGTACCCTTGAATCGGATGCCGACATCGCGGGCGAGAATATCCGCATTGTAGTACGGGCTGTTCGGATCGACCGAGAGGCGGTCGGGGAATTGGTCGTTGGTGTCGTTGTCGTCGCTCATAGCAGCGCCTCGATTTCCTTCCTCAATCCTTCGGGCCGGGCGGTCGGCGCATGCCGCGCAACGACCTTGCCGACGCGATCGACCAGGAACTTGGTGAAGTTCCATTTGATCGCGGGCCCAAGCAGGCCCGACTTCTCACGTTTCAGGTGTTCGTACAATGGATGCGCGCCGCTTCCATTGACGTCGATCTTGGCGAACATTGGAAACGTCACGGCGTAGTTGGTCTCGCAGAACGCGGCGATCTGCTTCGCATCGCCGGGCTCCTGCGCGCCGAACTGGTTGCAGGGAAAGCCGAGCACGGCAAAGCCGCGCGCCGAGAGGCCGGCGTGCAGCTCCTGGAGGCCCTTGTACTGCGGCGTGAACCCGCAGGCGCTCGCCGTGTTCACGATCAAAAGCACCTGGCCCTCGAACCGCTGCAGCGGCACGTCGTCGCCGGCGAGCGACTTGGCGGTGAAATCGTAAACGGTCGCCATCTTAATTGACCGGATCGATCGGCGACGACGGCGTGCCACCGGCCTCGACCGCCTCGCCGGCCGCAAGACAGAGATCCTCGCGGTAGCGTCCGGCCACCAGTTGCACGCCGACCGGGATCCGTCCCACGAGACCGGTGGAGACCACGAGCCCGGGAAGCCCCATGAACGGGATCGCGATCTGCGGCAGCTGCGCGTGCCACACCCGCGCGAACGAGGCCTCGTCCTTGCGGTCGAGATGGTCAGGGAACGGCAGCTCGCCGGACACCGGCATCAGCAGCACCAAATATTTCTCGAAGAAGGCAAACCATTCGCGCGTCAAGGTGGCGCGGCGGGTCAGCGCCTGCGACAGGTCGAACGGATGCACCCGGGCGCGGACGCCGCGCAGGCAGGCGAGCGCGCCGGGATCGCCCTCGCGCTCGGCGAAGGCGAGCTGGGCCTCGTAGCCGTCGCCGAGCCAGAGCCGGGTCTGTATCTCGGCCGCCTCGCGCAAGGACGGCGTGTTGGCAATTTCCTCGACGATCCAGCCGGCCTTCTGCAATCGCTTGCCGGCGTCGGCGACCGCGGCGACCACTTCCGGCACCGGATCGAGACCATCGGGATTGAGGCACATCGCAACGCGCTTTTCGCGCGGCGGGCCTTCGAGCGGCACCGGCGCATACCAGGGGTCGCGATAGTCCGGCGCCGACATCGCCGCGAGCGAGATGCGCAGGTCGTTGACGGTGCGCGCCAGCGGGCCCGACACCGCGCTGATCTGCGGGCCGATCGGACGCTCCGGCAAAGCCGAATTGAAGGCCGGGATGCGGCCCATGCTTGGCCGCAGGCCATGCACGCCGCAGGCATAGGCCGGATAGCGGACAGAGCCGGCGATATCGGTGCCGTGGGCGATATGGCCGATGCCGGCCGCGACCGCCGAGCCCGCGCCGCCGGACGAGCCGCCCGGCGTGATGCCGCCATCGCGCGGGTTCTTGGTGTCGCCGTGAATGAGATTGGTGGTGAACCAGCGATAGGAGACCGCCGGACAGTTGGTGCGGCCGAGCAGCACCGCGCCCGCCTTGCGCAAATTGGCGACCACCGGGTTGTCGACCTTGGCGATGACGTCGCGCTGTGCCTTCAGCCCGTTGGTGGTGGCGTAGCCCTCCTGGTCGACATTGACCTTGATGGTGACGGGTACGCCGGCGAGCGGCCCGACCGCCTCGCCGCGCGCGATCGCCGCATCGACCTTGGCGGCCTGCGCCAGCACGTCGTCCGGCCGGTGATCGACCACCGCGTTGAGCTTCGGGTTGACCGCGTCGAGCCGGGCGAGCCCGGCCTGCGCCGCCTCCTTCGCCGACACCTTCTTCGATTTGATGAGGCTGGCGAGCTCGGCCGCCGACAGACGCCAAATATCCTGCATGTGCAACTCCGTGTGACGCTGCGTTTTAGCGCCACGCGGAGAACATGACCAGCGGCCCGCCGCCCGATGTTTCAGCGGACATGCGCGATGTAATAGGCAAGGTCGCCGATCTGCTCCTTGGCGACCGTCTGCATCACGTCCGCCATGGTGGCGTCGTAGCCGTGGCGGCTGTTGTCCTTGTATTCGGCCAGCGTCTTGGCGAGGTAGTCCTCGCGCTGGTTGGCGATGCGCGGGACGTTGTCCTTGCCGGAGAAATCAGTGTTGTGGCAGCTGTTGCAGCGGTTCTGCTGCGCCAGCGCCTGGCCACGCGCCATCCGCGCGGGATCGCCGGCATCGGCGGGCGGCGTGGGCTTCGGCAAGGTCGCGATGAAATCCGAGAAGCTGCGCAAATCGTCGTCGGTCAGCGGCTTCGCCATCTCGTTCATCGGCTCGAACACCCGCAGCTTTTCGCGGAACATGAAGAGCTGGATCAGCGCATAGGGCGCCGTCTGGCCGCCGAGCGACGGCGTGTTCTCGGTTTCCGACGTGCCGTGCTCGCCATGGCAGGCAAAGCACGCCGCGGCGCGCTCCTGGATGGTCTCGGCATTTGCGGAGAAGCTGAGAGCGGCGAGCGCCGCGACGAGTGCGAGCTTACGCATCGGTCCATCCTTGCATGCACTTCAAAAGAAAATCGGGGGCAGCGGACGCTGCCCCCAATCCGTGGCTTCAACTTACTGATTGGCGACCTTCGGCTTGCCGTAGCTGACGCGATAGACCGCGCCGTTCCAGTCGTCGGAGACCAGCAGCGAGCCGTCCTTCAGCAGCATCACGTCGACCGGGCGGCCGATATACTTGTTGTCATCGAGGAAGCCGGTCAGGAACGGCTCCATCGACTTCACCGTGCCGTCCTTGTTCAGCCTGACGGCGACCACGTCACCACCCTGCTTCTGCGACTTGTTCCAGGAGCCGTGACGCGCGACAAAGATGACGTTCTTGTAGCTCTTCGGGAACATGCTGCCGGTGTAGAAGCGCATGCCGAGCGACGCGGTATGCGGGCCCATCAGGCCGACCGGCGCGGTGTAATCCTTGCAGTTCTTGCCCCAGCCGAGCTCCTGGTCGATGATGTTGCCCTGGTAGCAGTACGGTGCGCCGAAATCCTCGCCCGCCTTGGTGATGCGGTTGAGCTCGTCTTCCGGCACCGTCTCCGACAGCCAGTCGCGGCCGTTGTCGGTGAAGTACATCTGCTTGTTCTCGGGATTCCAGTCGAAGCCGACCGTGTTGCGCACGCCGAGCGCGTAGACCTCGGCGCCGGAGCCATCGAGATTCATGCGGCGGATCTGGCCGTGGTCGGCGTCATGCAGCACGTTGTTGCCGGGCTGTCCGACCGGAACATAGAGCTTGTTGTCGGGACCGACGGCGATGAACTTCCAGCCATGCGCCTCGTCCTTCGGCAGCTTGTCGTAGACGACGGTCGGCTTCGGCGGGTTGTCCAGATTGTCCTCGATCTTGTCGATCTTGGAGACCTTCGAGAGCTCGGCGATGTAGAGCGTGCCGTCCTTGAAGGCGACGCCGTTCGGACGATAGAGGCCGGAGGCGATCACCTTGACCGAGCGCTTGCCGTCCTTGTTGACGATCGCATAGACCTTGTCGACGAGCCGGCTGCCGACGAACACCGTGCCCTTGTCGCCGAGCGCCAGCGAGCGCGCATTGGCCATGCCGGCCGCATAGACCTCGACATTGAAGCCGGCCGGCGCCTTGAGCTTGGCGAGCGGAAGCTTGTCGGGCGCGGACGGCAGCGGCGGCGGCGCCACCGGCGCGAGCTTGGCGGCGGCTTCATTGTCCGGACGCCCGATCAAGGGCGAGCCAGGCGGCAGCGGCTGGGCCGCGGGGGCGGCACCTGCCACCGGCGCGGCTGGCTGTTGCGCCGCAGCAGAGAGCGTGAACGCCCCGAGCATGGCCCCCGCGAGCAGCAAGCTGCGCGGTGCGAACGAGTGTTTTTTCATGAAGATCTCCCCTGGGTGGAAGCCGTTGTTGATTGCGCCATTGACGTCGCCCGGCGCCGTTCGGCTTTCCGTTCATAGTCTTGTGAATTTGTCCGGACAATTGCAATCGGAAACATGCCGCCATCGGCCAACGCATGGTTGTGACCACGCGGCGGGCCAGCGCGCGTCAGTGCCTTGTCATCGAGCGGTCCGGACGGTCGAGAATCGCCTCCGTGAATGGAAACTCCAGGACGATCTCGCCCTCGTCGTCCGTCACCTCGATCACGGCGCTGAGCAGCGCGCCGTCGGCACCCTCGGTCTTGAGCAGTTCGCGAATCATCGCGCGCGCCATCTCCCACGCACGATCCGGATCCCGCAGGATTTCGCCGTCGGGATCGGAGATCAGCTCGTCGCCGATACGGGTATTGAAGAAATAGCGTGGCATCGGCTGAACTCGGCTCGGTTAGTCGCTTCCCGTCAGGGGAGAGCACAGGATCGTCACAGGACCTTCGGAGGACCGCAGGGCCCTGTTTACTTATTCCAAGATCACCATTCACCGTGTGGCGAACAACAGGAAAAAGGTCTGATGCCACGGGCTTTTGACGGGAAACACGCGCACAAATTTGTGAGTGGGCAGAACTTGCCTGCCGCAGTGCAGCATACCTTGCGAGGCGGCACCTTACAGAAAATTTAACTGGCGAACTTTTCCAACCACAGTACTTTACTCTGCAGGGCGGAAAGTTCGTCCGGTTGCAACAAGGAGAGCCAAATGGCCTGGAAAGCACCGAAGATCGTGGAAGTGTCGGTCGGCATGGAAATCAACATGTATATGTGCGCAACCCGCAAGTAAGCGGCAGCGCCCCATACACGTTTAGCGTTTTAGCGCAGGTGGACATCCGGGCGTAACACGCTCCCGAGCAAGGGGGTGTGTTTCAAATCCGGGGTCCACCTCGTAACGTTTCTGGGTCCAACAAACTTCTCCAGGGCCAAGCTTCTCCAGGGGACGGATCATGCTTCGTGTCGTCGTCCTGGGTGCCGCGGCGGGTGGCGGCGTTCCGCAGTGGAACTGCGGCTGTGCCGTCTGCAGGACGGCGCGAAGCGACCACCCCGAACTGCAGAGCACGCAAGCCTCGATCGCCGTCAGCGGCGACGGCGTGCACTGGTTCCTGGTCAATGCGTCCCCGGATCTGCGCCAGCAGCTGATTGCCACGCCGCAGCTGTATCCGAAGCACGGCGCACTGCGCCACAGCCCGATCGCGGGCGTCATCCTCACAAATGGCGAGATCGACGCGGTGGCCGGGCTGCTGTCGATGCGTGAGGACTCGCCGTTCACGATCTACGCGCATGAGCGGGTGCTTGCGATCCTGCGCTCGAACAGCATCTTCAACGTGCTCAGCGACAAGAACGTCGACCGCCGGCCGATCGCGGTCGACCAGGCCTTCGAACCGGCCCTGCCCGACGGATCGCCGTCCGGGCTCGAGGTGCTGCCGTTCGAGGTTCCCGGCAAGGGCGCGTGGTATCTCGAGGGCAAGGCGCATCCGGCGGGCGCCGACGGCGTCGGCGATACGCTCGGCCTGCGTATTGCGGACAGGCGCAGCGGCAAATATTTCTATTTCCTGGCCGCCTGCGCACGGGTGACTGACGACCTGAAATCGCGGCTCAAGGGTGCCCCGCTGGTGTTTTTCGACGGCACGGTGTGGCGCGACGACGAACTGATCGCGGCGGGCCTCGGCAACAAGACCGGCCAGGGCATGGGCCATATCGCCATGTCGGGCGATCAGGGTGCAATCGCCAGCCTCGCCGGGCTCGACATCGGACGAAAAGTGTTTTTGCATATCAACAACTCCAACCCGGCGCTGCTTGGGACCTCGGCCGAACGCAAAGCGGCCGAGCAGGCGGGCTGGCAGATTCCCTCCGACGGAACGGAGATCGTGCTGTGAATGTCGTGCCTACCACCGGAATGACCGCGCTCTCGATCGGCAAGGGCATCACGCTCGACAGTGCCGAGGAGATGGAGGCGACGCTGCGCACGATCGGTGCCACGCGCTATCACAGCCTGCACCCGTTCCACCGCCTGCTGCACGGCGGCAAGCTCAACAAGGGCCAGGTCCAGGCCTGGGCGCTGAACCGCTATTACTATCAGAGCACGATCCCTTTGAAGGACGCGATGGTGATCTCGCGCTTCCGCGACCGCAACACAAGGATCGAATGGCGTCACCGCATCGAGGATCACGACGGCGATCTCGGCAATGAAGGCGGCATCGAGCGCTGGCTGAAGCTGACCGAGGGCCTCGGCCTCGACACCGCCTATGTTGAATCCACCGAAGGCATCTTGCCGGCGACGCGCTTCGCCGTCGAAGCCTATGTGCATTTCTGCCGCGACCGCACCCCGCTGGAGGCGATCGCCTCCTCGCTCACCGAATTGTTCGCGCCGAACCTGCACGAGGAGCGTATCTCGGGGATGCTGAAGCACTACGACTTCGTCAACCCTGATATCATGAGCTATTTCAGCCGCCGCCTGACCCAGGCGCCGCGCGACGCCGGCTTCGCGCTCGACTACGTCAAGCAGCACGCCAGGACGTCGGCGGAGCGCGAGGCGGTCTGCAACGCGCTGATCTTCAAGACCAACGTGCTGTGGGTGCAACTCGATGCGCTCTATCACGCCTATGTCGACGGCCAGATTCCGCCCGGCGCCTTCGTGCCGAAGACAGGTTAGAGACAACGTCATGGCCAGCCGCAACATCAGCGTCAGCGAGACCAGCCGGCCGAAACTGCCGCGCCATACCAAGCTGAAATTCGACGAGACGCGGCAGGTCTGGGTGATCCTGGCGCCGGAACGCGTTCTGGCGCCGGATGACATCGCGGTCGAGGTGCTGCAACTCTGCGACGGCGTGCGCAGCGTCGCCGCGATGGTCGACCAGCTTGCGGAGAAATATGCCGCCCCGCGCGAGGCGATCGCAACCGACGTGATCGCCATGTTGCAGGATCTGGCCGACAAGGGCTTTCTCACCGAAGCGCGCGAGAGCACAGCATGAGTGACACGCTCGCCGACAACAAGACAACGACAGCAGGCCCAACCGACGGGCTCGCGGTGCTCGAGCAAACGCGCTCGGCGGCTGAGACCTACGGCATTCCCCTTGCGGTGCTGCTCGAGATCACCCACCGCTGCCCGCTGCAATGCCCGTACTGCTCCAACCCGGTCGAGCTCGACCGCGGCTCGACCGAGCTCACCACCGACGAATGGAAGAAGGTGCTGAGCGAGCTTGCCGAGCTCGGCGTGCTGCAGATCCATTTCTCCGGCGGCGAGCCGACCGCGCGCAAGGATATCGTCGAGCTGGTGCAGCACGCGACCGATGTCGGGCTGTATTCGAACCTGATCACCTCGGCCGTGCTGCTGACCAGGGACAAGCTTTCGGCGCTGGCCGATGCCGGCCTCAGCCATGTGCAGATCAGCTTCCAGGGCAACGAGCCCATCGTCGCCGATCGCGTTGCGGGCCTCAAGGACGCGCATCGCAAGAAGCTCGAGGTCGCGAAATGGACGCGCGAGGTGGAATTGCCGCTCACGGTGAATGCGGTGATGCACCGGCAGAACCTGCACCAGCTGCCCGACATCATCCAGATGGCGGTCGACCTCGACGCCGACCGGCTCGAGGTCGCCAACGTGCAGTATTACGGCTGGGCGTTGAAGAACCGCGCCGCGCTGATGCCGACGATCGAGCAGATCGAGGAAACCAGCCGCATCGTGGAGGAAGCCCAGGTGCGCCTGAAGGGCACGCTCGCGATCGACTATGTGGTGCCGGATTACTACGCGCTGCGGCCGAAGAAATGCATGGGCGGCTGGGGCCGCCAGTTCTTCAACATCTCGCCGGCCGGCAAGGTGCTGCCGTGCCACGCCGCCGAAAGCATCACCGGGCTCGAATTCGAATCGGTGCGCTCGAACCATTCGATCGCCTGGATCTGGCAGAATTCCGAGGCCTTCAACCGCTATCGCGGCACCGGCTGGATGCCGGAGCCGTGCAAGAGTTGCGAATTCCGCGAGGTCGATTACGGCGGTTGCCGCTGCCAGGCCTTTGCGCTGACCGGCGATGCCGGCAACACCGACCCGGCCTGCGCGCTGTCGCCGCGACACGAGGAGATCTTCAAGCAGGCCGAGCGGGAATCCGCCGGCACGCAGAACCGTTTCCTGTATCGCAACTTCGCCGGCGGCACGCTGGAGACGGACGAACCCCGGAACGAATCCCAGGACAAGCGCAATGGCGCCTGACGCCGATGTCGGCAAGGCCGCGAGGCGTGCCGATCCCTTTGCGCCGCTGACGTCGGAATGGCTCGACGTCGGCGATGGCCACGATCTCCATGTCGAGAGCGTCGGGCGCGAGGGCGGCATTCCCGCGGTCTATCTGCATGGCGGCCCCGGCAGCGGCTGCCAGCCCGATCATCGCCGGCTGTTCGATCCCGAGCGCTTTCACGCCGTGCTGTTCGACCAGCGCGGCTGCGGTCGCAGCCGGCCGAAAGGCAGCCGCGACAACAACACGACGCAGCACATGATCGCGGATATGGAGAAGATCCGCGAGCGGTTCGGCTTCGCGCGCTGGATGGTGGTCGGCGGCTCCTGGGGCGCGACGCTGGCGCTGGCCTATGCACAGGCCCATCCCGAGCGGGTCAGCGGGCTGGTGCTGCGCGCGACGTTTCTCGGCACAGCCGAGGAGCTGGACGATGTTTTCCTGCGCGCCTTGCCGCGCTTCTATCCCGCCCTCTCCGAGGACTTCCTCAACTTCCTGCCCGAGAGCGAGCGTGCATCGCCGCTTGCGGCCTATTATCGCCGCATCCTCGATCCCGACGCCGCCGTGCATGCGCCGGCCGCGCGCGCCTGGCACGACACCGAACGCGCGCTGTCGGAGCACACGCCGAAGCAGACGCGGCTCGACCTCAAAGCCTCAGGCGCCCTGCCCTCGACGCCGTTCATGGAGGCGCACTACTTCGCCAACAATTGCTTCATGCGGCCGCACCAGTTGATGGATGAGGCCGGCAGGCTCGCCGGCATTCCCGGCATCCTGGTGCAGGGCCGCTACGATCTGTTGTGCCCGCCCGCGACATCGCACGCGCTCGCTGCGCGCTGGCCGGGCAGCGAGGTCCGCATCGTCGATGGCGCAGGCCACATCCTCTATGATCCCGGCATCCGCAACGCCGTGATGAAGGCGATCGCCGACCTCGCGGCCAAGCGCTAGAGCGTTTTCGAGCGAAGTGGGCACCGGTTCGCGTGAAGAAAACGCGTCAAAACAAGAATCTAGAGCTTCGGTTCTGATTCAATCAGAACCGAAAATGCTCTAGCCCGCCGCAGGAACACCCTCGACATCAGGAGCCGGTGAAGAACTCGACCGGCTCCCTTGCTTCCCTCAATGTTTGCACTTGCCGGGAGGACATGCTGGCGCTGCCCGTGGCGCGGGCGCAGGCCTTGGCGGCGCCGCCATTCGCGGCGGCGGTGCTGCGCGTTGCGCCTGCATCGCCGGCCGTGGCGGCGGCGCAACGTGCGGGGCCGGAGCCGGTGCCGGACGCGGCGCAACGGCGGCGGCGCGCGGCGGCGGGGCAACCGGCCGCGGCGGCGGAGCTGCGGCACGCACCGGCGGGGCTGCAACGTGCGCCGGCGCGGGCCGGGAGACCGGCGCCGGCGACACCGCGGCGCGGGCGGGCGCCGGGCGCGCGACCGGCGGCGGCCGTGTCGACATCGCGCGGTTCGCCGGTGACGGCGCCGCCGAGGGCTTCACGTTTGCGGTCGGCGCGGTCGCGGCATGCGGGAGCGGTTGCGCGCCAGGCTTACCGGCGGCCGCGGGTGAGGAGGGCGCGTTTGTCGCCGGGGCGGCACCGGGCTTGGCCGGAGGAGCAGGCTGCGCATTGGCAGGCGCCATCGCGGTCGCCGGCTTGCCCGGCACCACCGCATTCGGCTTTGCCCCAGGTTGCGCGGCGCCGGGTTGTGCGGCGCCGCGTTGTGCGGCTCCCGGCGGCACAGCGCCATGCTGCATGGCATTGGCCGGTGCGGTCGCCGACTGCGGCAGCGGCGGTCCATTTTTCGCACCCGGCAGGGTATGGGCACCCGGTGTGCTAGGCGCGCCCATCGCATTCGGAGCGGCGGCAGCATTCGGAGTGGCAGCAGCGTTTGGTGCGGCGCGTGGAGCTCCCATCGCCGCACCTTGCGCGGGCGTCACGCCTTGCGGAGCGCCCGGCAGGTTGGCGCGCTGCATTGCCGCAGCCGGCAGGCGCGGTGCCGCCGTCACCGGCGCGCCGCCCATCGCCGCCGTCACCCCGGCCGCATGGAGCTGCGCCGGCGTCGGGTTGGGATTGTTGATGACCGTGTTGATGACAGTGGTGTTGTGGATGTTGTTGAATACGATGTTGTTCTGCGGCGGCACGACATAGGCCGGTGCGGCGACATAGGCCGGCATCGCCACGAACATCGGCGTCGGCAGCACGTACAGGCCGATCGGCGGCGGCGGTGGCGGCAGCACGACGAAGTCCGGCGGCGGCGGCGGCAGGAAGACCACCGGCGGCGGCGGAGGCGGCGCGAAGTCGAACACCGGATCGCTGTAGTACAGCACCGGACGGTCGACATAGACGACCTCGTCGGGCGGCGGCGGCGGCACGTCGTAGTCGAGCGCCGTGAACTGCGGCGGCGGCTCGAGCGCGGCCGACAGATAGGTGAGCCGGCGCCTTGCGTCGTAGGCATGCGGCCCGCGCGGATAACGCCGCAGGTACGACCAGTACGCATCAGGCGTGTCGGCATTGTAGGTGCGCCGCCAGGTGATGGCCTCGCGCCGCGCCGCCACGATCGCGCGCACGCGCTTGGCCAGCGGATCGTTTGGATAGGCTTGCAGGTAATCCTCGTAGCCCTGCAGCGTGTCGCGCTCCAGCGCCGCGGCGTAGGCATCCTGCGCCGAGAAATCGCGGATCGGCTTGGTGCGCAGCCCGGCATCGACCTTCTGCGGCGGCGCGTCCGGCTTGCGCTCGAAGAACATGAAGGGCGCGTCGACCTTGTGCGCATCCCACGGGATCTCGGCGCCCTTGGTCATCTCGTTGACGCGCAGGCGAACGCGGTCGAACACCTCGGGCAAGGTCAGGCCGCCGGTGCGGATCATTTCCGCCAACGCCTGCGCATAAGGCCCGTAAGGCGGCGCACCGTCAGGGGCGACGGTGCCGGGCGCCGAATTGAAGCCGATCAGCATCTTCGGATCGGGATCGACCAGCGCAAGACCGCCGGCCAGCGGCTGGCCTTCCTTGGCGAACGGATTACTGCGCGCCGCATCGAGCACGATCACGCCGGCCTTGATCGGCAGCGCCGAGAGTTGATGGCTGTAGTCGGAGATGCGGATCGCCTCGACCGGCACGTCGGTGTCGCGGGCAATCTTGGCGTCGACCGGCACGAAATAGTTCTCGCCGGTGAGCTGCACGCCGTAGCCGGCGAGATAGACAAAGGCGACGGCATTGGGCCCCGCCTCCTGCACCTTCTGGATGAAATCGCGGAACGATTTGCGCAGCGTTTCGCCGTCGAGATCGCGTGCGCCGATCACGTCGAAGCCGGCGGCCTGCAAGGTCTGCGCGATCAGGCCGGCATCGTTCGCGGCGGTCTGCAACGCGCCGGCCTCATAGGCGCCGTTGCCGACGACAAGTGCGAGACGCTTTTCCTGATCCTGCGCATGCACGGGAAGCGAGGCGAACGACACCAGACCGACGATCAATGCCCACAGAATGCGTGCCATGGTGGCCGTCCCTTTTCTTCTCGAGAGTTGGTGTAACGAATGAAATGCTACCTCTGTGAACCGGTGCTGAACAGGATTGCAGCAATTGTGGCAATCCTTGGTCTGCGCTGCCGGGAACCGGCTTCCCTGGTACGCGCGATCAGGCGATATTGCGCGGATAAAACAGGCAAAAAAGGAGCACTCGATGCCAATCGCCGGACAAGGCATGCTGCTGACTTCGATGGATATCGACAGCTTGCACGAAGCTGAATTCAATCGCTGGTACGACCGCGAGCATCTCGAGGAACGGGTCGCCATCGACGGCTTCCTGGAAGCCCGCCGCTACGTCGCCCATGACGGCAAGCCGAAATATCTCAGCCTGTACTCGACCGCGACCTTCGATGTGCTCGAGAGCCCGGCCTATCGCAAGGCGCTCGCCAACCAGACCGACTGGTCGAAGGCCAATATCGCGCGCTTTCAGAACATGATCCGCGGAGTCGCGCGGATCACGATCAGCCGCGGCGTCGGCAGGGGCGCAGCGCTCGGCATCATCCGCCTGCGCCCGCCCGTCGAAGGCGCGGACAAACTTCGCGCTGCATTGCGGGAGCAACTCGATCCAGCCTCGCGCGACGGCATCATCTCGATGCACCTGCTGGAGAACGACCCTGACCTGTCGAAGCCGCTCACGCCGGATGCGGAGAAACCCGATCCCGGCGCCGGCGACTGGTTCGTGCTGATCGACGCCACCGACGTCAGCGCGGTCCCCGCAGCGGCCGCAGGCATCACCGGCAATGCAGCCTTGAAGCCGCTCGTGATCACCAGCGGCGTCTACAGGCTGTTGTGGGATATCGCGAAGAGCGACCTTCCGCGCCCGTAAAGCACGATCCGGAAACGTGCGAAGCGCTTTCCCGAAAAAAATCTTCTCAACAAGTGGCGGCGCAGATCATGCTGCACCGCCACATAACGCAATCGAGATTAACGCTACACGCGCATCAGCCGCGCGAAAGCTGATGATCGGACAATTTAGCCTTTGCCTTCTCTGGAACGGCTCTAATAAGATAAGCCTATGATCCAATTCAAAAACCAGAACAACGCAACGTGAGCGTTCGTCGTCAACGATAAGGCCGCGCGGGTCTGGCATTTTCGCGCGGGTCAAAGGTAGGAATGAAACCGACTGATATCTCGGCGCCGGATTACTTTCATAAAGTAGTCGATTGCCAATGGGCCTGCCCCGCACACACCCCTGTTCCCGAGTACATCCGGTTGATTGCTGAGGGGCGTTACAGCGACGCCTACATGATCAATTGGAAGTCCAACGTGTTCCCCGGCATTCTCGGGCGCACCTGCGACCGTCCATGCGAGCCGGCATGCCGCCGCGGCCGGGTCGAGGACAATCCGGTCGCGATCTGCCGCCTGAAGCGCGTCGCCGCGGACTTCAAGGACGACATCAAGCATCGCCTGCCGAAGCCGGGACCGAAGAACGGCAAGCGCGTCGCGCTGGTCGGCGGCGGCCCCGCCTCGCTCACGGTGGCGCGCGATCTCGCGCCGCTCGGCTATCACTGCACCGTGTTCGACGGCGATCCCAAGGCCGGCGGCATGATGCGCAGCCAGATTCCGAAATTCCGCCTGCCCGACAGCGTGATCGACGAGGAGACCGACTACATCCTGAACCTCGGTGTCGAGTTCAAGGGCGGCCAGCGCGTCGACAGCCTGAAGCAGCTGCTCGCCGAGAACTATGACGCGATATTCGTCGGCAGCGGCGCGCCGCGCGGCCGCGAGCTCGACATCCCCGGCCGCAAGGAGGCCGCCGCCAACATCCATATCGGCATCGAGTGGCTGGCCAACGTCTCGTTCGGCCACGTCGACAAGATCGGTCGCCGCGTCATCGTGCTCGGCGGCGGCAACACGGCGATGGATTGCTGCCGCACCGCGCGCCGCCTCGGCGGCGAAAGCGTCAAGGTGATCGTCCGATCCGGCTTTGAGGAAATGAAGGCCTCGCCGTGGGAAAAGGAAGACGCGCTTCACGAGGACATCCCGATCCTCAACTACATGGTGCCGGTGGCCTTCAAGCATGTGGCCGGCAAGCTGATCGGCGTCACCTTCCAGAAAGTGAAGGCGGAGTACGACGCCAAGGGCCGCCGCAATCTGGTGCCCTCGGGCGAGCCTGACGAGACCGTGCCCTGCGACGATGTGCTCGTTGCGGTCGGCCAGGAGAACGCGTTCCCCTGGATCGAAGCCGATTGCGGCATCGAATTCGACAAGTGGCACATGCCGAAGGTCGATCCCAAGACGTTCGTCTCGACCAATCCGAAGGTGTTCTTCGGCGGCGATGCGGCGTTCGGGCCGAAGAACATCATCTGGGCGGTGGCGCATGGCCACGACGCCGCGCTCTCCATCCACCGATTGCTGTCCGGCGAGGACATCAACGAGCGCCCGCTGCCCGAGGTGCACGTCTCCTCGCAGAAGATGGGCATCCACGAGTGGAGCTACGACAACGACATCTCCGCCGACAAGCGCTTCAAGGTGCCGCATCGCGACAAGGTGGTCGCGCTGAAGGACATCCGCGCCGAGGTCGAGCTCGGTTACGACCTCAAGCTCGCGGTCGGCGAGGCGCAGCGCTGCCTGAATTGCGACGTGCAGACAGTTTTCTCCGCGCCGCTGTGCATCGAATGCGACGCCTGCGTCGACATCTGTCCGATGGACTGCATCAGCTTCACCGAGAACGGCGAGGAGGATGATTTGCGGCAGCGGCTGAAGGCGCCCTCGCCGCGTCACGACCAGGCGCTCTACGTCTCCGGCGACCTCAAGACCGGCCGCGTCATGGTGAAGGACGAAGACGTCTGCCTGCATTGCGGGCTGTGTGCCGAGCGCTGCCCGACCGGCGCCTGGGACATGCAGAAGTACCTCATCGATATGGTTCAAGCGGGATCAACATGTCAGTCCAAAGCCCGATCAGCAGCGTAAACGACTTCGTCGTCCGCTTCGCCAACGTCAACGGTTCGGGCTCGGCTTCCGCCAACGAACTGTTCGCGCGCTCGATCCTGCGCCACGGCGTGCCGGTCTCACCACGCAACATCTTCCCCTCCAACATCCAGGGCCTGCCGACCTGGTATGAGGTGCGCGTCACCGAGGACGGCCATCTCGGCGCCCGCGGCGGCGTCGACTTGATGGTGGCGATGAACCCGCAGACCTGGGACAAGGACGTCGCCTCGATCGAGCCCGGCGGCTATCTGTTCTACGATTCGACCAAGCCGATGCCGTCGTCGAAATTCCGCGAGGACATCACCGTCATCGGCGTGCCGCTGACCGCGATCACCAACTCGACCTACACCGATCCCAGGCAACGCCAGCTGTTCAAGAACATCATCTATCTCGGCGCGCTCTGCGCCCTGCTCGACCTAGATCCCAAGCTGGTCGAGCAGCTGATCGGCGAGCAGTACAAGGGCAAGGAGAAGCTGCTCTCCTCCAACGTCCATGCGCTGCATCTCGGCCGCGACTGGGCGCTGCAGAACCTGAAATGCCCGCTCGGGCTGCGGGTGAAAAAGTCCGACAAGGTCGGCGACCGCATCTTCGTCGAAGGCAACAGTGCGGCCGCGCTCGGCGCCGTCTATGGCGGCGCCACCGTGTGCGCCTGGTATCCGATCACCCCGTCATCGTCGGTGGCGGAAGCCTTCACCAGCCACTGCAAGAAGTATCGCCACGATCCCGAGACCGGCAAGGCGAAATACGCGATCGTGCAGGGCGAGGACGAACTCGCCTCGATCGGCATCGTGATCGGCGCCTCCTGGAACGGCGCGCGGGCCTTCACCGCGACCTCGGGTCCGGGCATTTCGCTGATGACCGAGTTCATCGGCCTGTCCTATTTCGCCGAGATCCCGGCCGTGATCATGAACATCCAGCGCGCCGGCCCCTCGACGGGCATGCCGACCCGCACCCAGCAATGCGACGTGATCGCCTGCGCCTATGCCTCGCATGGCGATACCAAGCACGTGCTGCTGTTCCCGGAGGATCCGGCGGAGGCGTTCGAGTTCGCCGCGGCCGCCTTCGACCTCGCCGAGCGGCTGCAGACCACGATCTTCCTGATGCTCGATCTCGACATCGGCATGAACCACCGGCTGTGCCGTCCGCTGAAGTGGGACGACGCGAAGCAATACGACCGCGGCAAGGTGATGACGGCGGAGATGCTCGAGGAAGGCCGCGACTTCGGCCGCTATCTCGACGTCGACGGCGACGGCATCCCCTATCGCACCTATCCCGGCACGCATCCGACCAAGGGTTCCTACTTCACCCGCGGAACCTCGCGCGACCGCTACGCGCGCTATTCCGAGGAAGGCGCGGTCTACGCCGACAACATGCAGCGCCTGGTGCGCAAGTTCGAGACCGCGCAGGACATGGTGCCGCGGCCGCTGCAGGCCAATGCGGCGAAGCCGACCAAATACGGCGTGATCTATTTCGGCTCGACCTCGCCCGCGATGGACGAGGCGATCGGGATCCTGGAGGCGCGCGGCCATCAGCTCGACCGCATGCGCATCCGTGCCTTCCCGTTCCACTCCAGCGTCGCGAGCTTCATCGCCGACCACGATTTCGTCTACGTGGTCGAGCAGAACCGCGACGCGCAGCTCCGCCAGCTGATCGTCAACGAGAACGGCATCGACCCCGTCAGGCTGGTGCCGATCCTGCACTATGACGGCACGCCGATCACCGCGCGCTTCATCGCAGGCGCGATCGGCGACCACCAGGATCATCTCAAGGTGACCCCTCTCCGCAAGGCCGTGACATGACCTACATTGCAAAGCCGAAGTTCCATCATCCCGGCCTGAAGAAGAACGAGCTGGGCTATACCCACCGCGACTACGAGGGGAAGATCTCGACGCTGTGCGCCGGCTGCGGCCACGATTCGATCACCGCCTCGATCATCGAGGCCTGCTACGAGCTCTCGATCGAGCCGCACCGGGTGGCGAAGATTTCCGGCATCGGCTGCTCGTCGAAGACGCCGGACTACTTCCTCGGCAATTCGCACGGCTTCAACTCGGTGCATGGCCGCATGCCGTCGGTGCTGACCGGCGCCAACCTCGCCAACCGCGACCTGATCTATCTCGGCGTCTCCGGCGACGGCGATTCCGCCTCGATCGGCTTCGGCCAGTTCGCGCATTCGATCCGGCGCGCCGTCAACATGACCTATATCGTCGAGAACAACGGCGTGTACGGCCTGACCAAGGGCCAGTTCTCGGCCACCGCCGACCGCGGCTCGAAGTCGAAGAAGGGCGTCACCAACACCGACAATGCGATCGACCTGGTCGCGATCGCGCTGCAACTCGGCGCCACCTTCGTGGCGCGCAGCTTCTCCGGCGACAAGACCCAGCTGGTACCGCTGATCGCGGCTGCGATCCGCCACAAGGGAGCGTCCTTCATCGACGTGATCAGCCCCTGCATCGCCTTCAACAACCACGCCGGCTCAACCAAGAGTTTTGACTATGTCCGCGAGCACAATGACGCGGTGAACCGTCTCGACGTGCTGGTCGGCCGCGATCCGATCAGCGTCGACTATGCGCCGGGCACCGTGCAGGTGGTCGAGCAGCATGACGGCTCGCGGCTCGCGCTGCGCAAGCTCGACGCCGACTACGATCCGCATGATCGCCTCGGCGCGATGACCTTCCTGCAGAAGCATGCGGCCAAGGGCCAGATCGTCACCGGTCTGCTTTACGTCGATCCGGACGCCGAGGATCTGCACACCCATCTCGACACTGTCGAGACGCCGCTCAACACGCTGGACGAGCAGGCGCTGTGCCCCGGCTCAGCGGTGCTCGACAAGATCAACGCCAGCCTGCGCTGAGCAGTGGCAGCACACTCCATGTCGTCCCTGCGAAAGCAGGGACCCATAACCACCGATGCAGATCGTCAGGCTACGCTGGAACGACGAGTCCCGTTCACAACAGAAGCCGCGGCGTATGGGTCCCTGCTCCCGTGCGCAATTGCGCACTAGGCAGGGACGACAGCGGAGTTGGTGACCGCTACTTGTCGCTCAAGACGTCGCCGAACAGCGCCCAGGACTTGCCGTCGAACCGCGCCATCTGGATTTGCCGGATCGGCGTCACATTGTCGGGCTCGGTCTGCACCTTGATGCCCGGCAGCAGCATCGGCAATTCGAGCGCCTTCAGATTGGTCGCCTGCTTGATGATGTTGTCGCGGCTGTAATCACCGTTGCAGTTCTTCAGCACCGCCGTCATGACCTGCGCCACCGTGTAGCCCTGCACGTTGAAGAGGTCGCCCGGGCTCGCATTCGGCTGGTACTTCTTCATCCAGGCCGCAAACTCCTTCTGCGCGGGATCGTCGGCCCAGCGCGGATCGGTCGGATCCTTCAGGTAGAGGCCGGTCACGACGCCGATCACGTTCTCGAGGCCGGCCGGCTCGAGCACCGCGGAGACGGAGTTGGAGACGGTCGGCAGGATGGTCAGCGGCTTCCAGCCCATGCTCGCCGCCTTGCGCAGCGCCTGGGCCGCGAATTTCGGCGTCGCCTCGGCGAAGAACACGTCCGCGCCGGACTCGCGCATCGTCACCATCTGGGAATCGATGGTGGGATCGGTCGTGAGATACGTGGTCTCCGCGACGATCTGGCCGACATGCTCGCCGAGCCCGTCCTTGAAACCCCTGAGATAGTCCTTGCCGGCATCCTCGTTCGGCGTGATGACGGCGATCTTCGCATCCGGCTTGGTCTTCAGGATGTATTTTGCGTAGAGCCGGCCTTCGAGCTCGTAGGTCGGATTGAAACCGACCGTCCACGGGAATTGCTTTGGATCGTTCCAGCGTGTCGCGCCGGAGGACACGAACAGCTGCGGCACGTGCTTGATGTTGAGGTACTTCTGCACCGAGATGTTCGGCGCGGTGCCGACCGCACTGAAGACCGCGAGCACCTCGTCCTGCTCGACGAGCTTGCGGGTCTGCTCGACCGTCTTCGACGGCGAATAGGCGTCGTCGAGACTCTCGAAGTCGATCTTGCGGCCGTTGATGCCGCCCTGATCGTTGAGCATCTGGAAATATGCGGCTTCGGCATGCGCGATCGTGCCGTAGGCCGACGCCGGGCCGCTATAGGGCGCGGTGTTTCCTATTCTGATCGCGGTGTCGGCTGCGATGGACGGCGAGATCGACGAGGCGGTGAGCGTGGTGACGGCGAGGAGGCCCGCCAGGCAAGAGCGAGTTGACAAGGGCATATCCTTTTCTTGGTTTTCTTGACGCGGCGCACCTTATCAATCGCGCCCGCGCAGGCAATCGCGAAGAAGACTGCAATGAGATTTCCGCATGCCGGCAATCGCATTCGCTCGCCGAGCATCGTGCGCTTTCAAGATCCGGAATGTTGCCGTGATGTTCATGATGTGAGCCTTCGATAGTCACGAAGGTTCACCGAGCAAGACTCGCATTCCGCGCGGCGGTGTGCGCCGCGCTCATGTCAGCGAGAACATGATCCTCAAGCCGCGACCGCCGCCGCGCGCGGGCTGACGACATATTCCTTCAGCACCTTGTCGGTGCCGTCGATTTCGGTCAGCGCGACGTCGTAGGACCACAGATCGGCGAGATGCTGCAGCACGCGCCGGGCATCGGTCTCGTTGAGCTGCGCGCCCTTCACGGTGGTGTGACGCAGCATCAGGCGGCGATCGCCGTCGAGATCGACATCCACGACCTCGATATTGGCGTCGACGAAGCCTACGTCGTATTGCCGCGCCAACTCGCGGCGGACCCGGCGGTAGCCGCGCTCGTCGTGGATCGCGTCGACCTTGATCCCCTGGCTTTCCGCGGGGTCGTCGTGCAAATGGAACATGCGGAAGCGCCGGATCAGCGCCGGGCTGAGGAACTGGTTGATGAAGCTCTCGTCGCGGTAGTTGCTCCAGATCTCGCGCAGCACGCCCTCGACGTCGCCCTTGCCGGCGATGTCGGGGAACCACGCGCGGTCCTCGTCCTCCGGATTTTTCACGATCCGCTCGATGTCCTGCATCATGGCGAAGCCGAGCGCGTAGGGATTGAAGCCGGAATAGCGGCGGTCGTCGAATTCGGGCTGGAACACCACATTGGTGTGCGACTGCAGGAATTCGAGGAAATTGCCGTCGGTGATCCGGCCCTGCTGATGCAGCCGGCTCATGATCCGGTAATGGACGTAGGTCGCGGTGCCCTCGTTCATCACCTTGGTCTGGCCCTGCGGGTAGAAATACTGCGCGATGTGGCGCACGATGCGGATGAGCTCGCGCTGCCAGGGTGCAAGGCGCGGCGCGGTCTTCTCGAGGAAATAGAGGATATTCTCCTGCGGCAAGCCGAGCAGCGCGCGGCGGCGCTCGGCCGTGAGCGTAGCCTTGCTCTTGGCCTTGGTGTTCGGCACCGTTCGCCACAAATCGTTGAACACGCTTTCCTCGTGCTGCCGGCGCTCGCCGGCCCGCTTCTCCTCGGCACGCAAATCGAGCGTCTTCTTTCCGGGATAGCGGTCGACACCATGCGACATCAGCGCATGCGCGGCATCGAGCGTTCGCTCCACCGTCTCGCGGCCATGGCGGTCCTCGCAGACCGAGATGTAGCCCTTGGCGAATTCCAGATAGTCGAGAATGCCGTCGGCGTCGGTCCACTGCTTGAACAGATAGTTGTTCTTGAAGAAGTGATTGTGTCCGAACGCCGCGTGCGCGATCACCAGCGTCTGCATCGTCGCCGTGTTCTCCTCCATGAGATAGGAAATGCACGGCGAGGAATTGATCACGATCTCATAGGCGAGGCCCATCAGGCCCTTGCGATAGGACGCTTCCTGGAACGCGAACTGCTTGCCGAACGACCAGTGCTTGTAGAACAGCGGCATGCCGACCGAGGAATAGGCGTCGAGCATCTGCTCGGCGGTGATCACCTCGATCTGGTTGGGATAGACGTCGAGTCCGAGCTCGGTGCGCGCGATTTTCTCGCAGGCGTCGTGGACCCGCTGCAAGGTCTGGAAATCCCAATCGGCGCCCTCGAACAGCCGTTCCCCGGAAGAACCCATCACGCTACACCCTTTCCTGCTTGCTGCGGCGCTTGAACAGGTCCTGGAACACCGGGAAGATCTCGCCGCGCTCACTCACCTTGCGCATCGACAGCGGCTCGCCCTCGTTGCGCAGGCGCTCATAGAGGGTCCAGAGCGAGGAGTCCGGCATGTCGAAGGTGTAGTTGGCGGCTTCGCCGACCTCAAGATAGGCGAAGAACTGGCAAACCGGCAGGATCTTGTCGGTCAGGAGGTGACCGGTCAGCGCGCTGTCGGAGGTCATGTTGTCGCCGTCCGAGGCCTGGGCGGCGTAGATGTTCCAGTCGGCCGGACGGAAGCGGGTGCGGACGATATCGTTCATCGCGACCAGCGCGCTCGACACCAGCGTGCCGCCCGACGCCGGTCCATGGAAGAACGTGTCCTCGTCGACCTCTTCGGCGCGGTCGGTGTGGCGGATGAACACGATCTCGACGTGCTTGTAGCGCCGCTTCAGGAACACGTAGAGCAGCATGTAGAACCGCTTCGCCAGATCCTTCATGTGCTCGGACATCGAGCCCGAGACGTCCATCAGGCAGAACATCACGGCCTGCGCCACCGGCTTCGGCACCGTCTCGAAGCGGCGGTAGCGGATGTCGATCGGATCGATAAAGGGAATCCGCTTGACCTTGGCCTTCAGCGCTTCGAGCAGCGTGAGCAGTTCGCGGCGGCGCGTATCGTCCTCGCATTCCGCAAGCTCGGCCTCGAGCGTCTCGATCTCGTCCTTGCGCGGCCGGCGCAGCGCCACACGCCGCGCCAGCGCCCGGCTCACCGTACGGCTGATCGAGATGTTGGCGGGCGAGCCCGATGTCGCATAACCCGCGCGCCGGAGGCCCTCGCTCTCGGTTTCCGCGAGCTTGCGCTTTTCAAGGTCGGGCAATTCGAGGTCGTCGAGGAAAAGGTCGACGAACTCCTCGCGGCTGAGCACGAAGCGGAAGGCGTCCTCGCTGTCGCCCTCGCCAGCGCCGGAGCCCTTGGCACCGCTCTGGTTCGGGCGCTGCAGCCAGTCGCCCTCGACGAACTTCTTGTTGCCGGGCAGCACCATGTCACGCGTGCCACCCTCGCGCCGGAACCGCGGCTCGTCCATGCCGTCCAGCGGGATCGTCACCTCGCCGCCCTCCAGGACATCCTTGATGTCCCGGTCCTGCGACGACTTCTTGACAGCTCCCTGCACCAGCGCCTTGGCGCGCCGCAGGAAGCGCTGGCGGTTCTCCAGGCTCTTGCTACCCGGATTCAACCGCCGATCGACGATATGCATGACCACGTTGCATCTGCCTCACGCCGGATGCGATCATGTCGCATCGCATTCTTATTGGACGGGACCGAACGAGACGGAAAGCCGCTGCCGGCTTTCCGGATCGCGCACTAGCCGGCCTGCTTCACCCGCATGTACCACTCGACGAGCCGACGGACCTGGCGCTCGGTATAACCGCGCTCCACCATCCGCTCGACGAACTCGCCGTGCTTCTTCTCGGTCTCGCCGTCCTTCTTGGAACCGAACGAGATCACCGGAAGCAGATCCTCGACCTGCGAGAATATCCGCTTCTCGATCACGTCGCGAACCTTTTCGTAGGAGGTCCAGCTCGGGTTCTTGCCATTGTTGTGCGCCCGCGAGCGCAGCGAGAACTTGACGACCTCGTTGCGGAAGTCCTTCGGGTTGGCGATGCCGGCCGGCTTCTCGATCTTGGTCAGCTCCTGGTTCAGGAGTTCGCGGTTCATCAGCTGGCCGGTGTCGGGATCCTTGAAGTCCTGATCCTCGATCCAGGCATCGGCGTAGTCGACATAGCGGTCGAACAGGTTTTGGCCGTAGTCGGCGTAGGATTCCAGATAGGCCTTCTGGATCTCGTTGCCGATGAACTCGGCATAGCGCGGCGCGAGATCGGCCTTGATGAATTCGAGATAGCGCTTCTCGGTCTCGTCAGGCAGCTGCTCGCGGCGGATCGCCTGCTCCAGCACATACATCAGGTGCACCGCATCGGCGCCGACTTCGGTGGTGTCATGGTTGAAGGTCGAGGCGAGCACCTTGAAGGCAAAGCGGGTGGAGACGCCGTCCATGCCCTCGTCGACGCCGGCCGCGTCCTTGTACTCCTGAACGCTGCGCGCCTTCGGATCGGATTCCTTGAGGCTCTCGCCGTCATAGACCCGCATCTTGCCGAACAGCGTCGAGTTCTCGTGCTTGCGCAGCCGCGACATCACCGAGAAGCGCGCCATCGTCTCCAGCGTCGCCGGAGCGCAAGGTGCTGCGGCAAGCTCGGAGCCCTGGATCAGCTTCTCGTAGATCTTCTGCTCCTCGGTGACCCGCAGGACGTACGGGACCTTGATGACGCAGATGCGGTCGATGAAGGCCTCGTTGTTCTTGTTGGTCTTGAAGCTCTGCCACTCCGCCTCGTTGGAGTGCGCGAGGATGATGCCGGTGAACGGGATCGCGCCGATGTTCTCGGTGCCGATGTAGTTGCCCTCCTGCGTCGCGGTCAGCAGCGGGTGCAGCATCTTGATCGGTGCCTTGAACATTTCGACGAACTCGAGCACGCCCTGGTTGGCGCGGTTGAGGCCGCCGGAATAGCTGTAGGCGTCGGGATCGTTCTGGGCGTAGGTCTCGAGCTTGCGGATGTCGACCTTGCCGACCAGCGAGGAGATGTCCTGGTTGTTCTCGTCACCGGGCTCGGTCTTGGCGACCGCGATCTGGCGCAGCCTTGAAGGCTGGATGCGCGCGACGCGGAATTGCGAGATGTCACCACCGAAGGCTTCGAGCCGCTTGTAGGCCCAGGGCGACATCAGCCCGCTCAGCCGGCGGCGCGGAATGCCGTACTTCTCCTCGATCATCGGGCCAAGCGTCTCGGGATCAAACAGCCCAAGCGGACTCTCGAACACCGGCGACAGCTCGTCGCCCGCCTTCAGCACGTAGATCGGATGAATCTCCATCAGCGCCTTGATGCGCTCGGCGAGCGACGACTTGCCGCCGCCGACCGGCCCGAGCAGGTAGAGGATCTGCTTGCGCTCTTCGAGGCCCTGCGCGGCGTGACGGAAGAAGCCGACGAGGCGCTCGATCGTATCCTCCATGCCGTAGAAGCCGGCGAAGGCCGGATACGACCTGATCGTACGGTTCAAAAAGATACGGCCAAGGCGTGGGTCCTTGGCCGTGTCGATCATCTGGGGCTCACCGATTGCCGCCAATAACCGCTCGGCCGCATTTGCATATCGCATCGGATCACTTCGACACGACTCCAAATACTCGGCCATCGACATGTCGGTCTGGCTTCGCGCTTCAAACGACCTTGCGAAGGCGTTGAACAAAGAATCGTTGTACATGATCCCTCTCTCCACGATATGTATCGCCGCACGACTGACACGAGTCGTAACAAGAGCGTCCTAGGATCGAATCAGCGTCGGCACGCTGGGTCTATTGGACACTCGACCGACTCAGTTCGGCAATGCACGGCGCGTGCAGCCTCTGCCTTATCAACAGGCAGGAAGCTTAATGGTTCATCAATATCCCCTTGTTTTTGGGGGTTGTAACCCCTTCGCCACATCCGTGGTTTACCGGGGCCCCGGCCTCCGAAGCGGATATCCGAGCGGGGCGACTTCCCCGTCCGGCGATGAACGTTGGGCTTCCCTGAAAAGGTGTGGCCGTCCACCCGTCGCGTCAAGATGCGCAGCTCACAGGCTGCATGAACAAACATTCAGACACCGTTGAACGTGCCTTCGTGTCGCCGCGACTAAGGCAACGAGCCCGCGCAGTTCCGCGCGGCACCATTGCCGCGCTTTAAAGATGACACCTTGGAGGCGCTGGCTATTCCCGAGGCGGTCGTGAAGCAGGCGTTCCTTGTTGTCGCACTCGCGGCCGCGGCCTGTACCGGCGCGCCGTTAACCGTCCAGGCGCAGGAAGGCGTCGACAAGGCAGCTGCGGCGGCCTTCGACAACAGGATGTTCGCCGGCCCGCCCGGCGCGAAAGCCTATGCCTGCTTTGTGCGGCGGTACGATGCAAATCATCTGGCGCACCATCCAAAGCAGAAGGTCAGCGCGATGAAGCTTCTGGTGGCAGCGGAAGACGCGCCGGAGGACAAGGCCACCAACTATTCATTCCGGCTCGGCGTCACATACCGCCACCGCTCCGGCAATTTCGACTCCAGCGGCTACTGCAATCACGTCATCGCGACCGAATCCGGACACGAAATACGCTTCGAATGCAGCGTGGATTGCGAGGGCGGCGGCATCACCGTGGCGTTATCCAGGGACAATAAGTCCGCCATTGCGCGCCTTGGCCGCATCTTGGTGTGGAATCGCAACAAGCCCGACGACGATGCGGGCGAAGCGCTGTTGGCCGGCGCCGACGACAAGATCTTTCGCGTCGATCGCGTGGACTTAGGCGAATGCGCCGAACTTGTGACCGACCGCAAGGAACTCGCCGCGCTCCGGCACAAATGATAGGTTTGCCCAAAGGGACAACACTGGGTCAACAATAGTTGCGCGAGGGACGCCATGCACCGACGCAGCATCCTGCGGGGCACCGTGTCGGCGATCGGCGCCGTCTTCGCAGCGTCACGAGCCGACGCCGCCACCGAAGCGCCGCCGCAAAAGCTGAAGGTGGTCTATCACTCGATGACCTCAACAAGGTCAATTTCGTGATCGGCAACATCCAGAACCATCTCGACGGCGTCGGCGGCCCCGGCAATGTCACGATTGCGCTGGTGGTGCACGGCCAGGCGCTGAAGGCTTTTCATTCAGCCGCCGCCAATCCCGACCTGTCAAAACATGTCAGGCAATTCACCAGGGATGGGATCGAGTTCGCCGCCTGCGGCAACACCATGAAATCGCAGAACATCGGCCTCGCCGACTTGCTCCCCGGCTTCGTCGCCGCCGTGCGCGGCGGGGTGGTCCGCCTCGCCGAGCTGCAATCCCAGGGTTACCTCTACCTGCGGCCTTGACCCGCGGTCCTGCGCCGCAACGCGTCATAAAAATGTGCCGAGATCAGGGTCTGCTCGGACCGCGTCCGAGGGGATCGAACTGTTGTGAATGGCGTTATCCCTTGGAAATGCTGATATTCCGCCCGGGGCTCCAGCCATGTTGACAATCCCCCTCCGCCCCCGAAAGCTGCCCGGGAACCCAAAAATCGACCGTCGATCGAACGAGAACAGGCACCCATGAACCCCGTCAAAGCACTCGAAAATCACCGCCAGGCCGTCTGGCTGGACTTCCTCGCCCGCGGCTTCGTCGCCAACGGCGACCTGAAGCGGCTGATCGAGACCGACGGCGTCAAAGGCGTGACGTCCAACCCCTCGATCTTCGAGAAGGCGATCGGCAGCTCGGACGAATATGACGGGGCGATCGGCAAGGCCCTCAAGAACGGCGACCGCTCGGTCGCCGACCTGTTCGAGCACCTCGCGGTCGAGGACATCCAGCACGCCGCCGACGTACTGCGCCCGGTCTACGACCAGAGCCACGGCGGCGACGGCTTCGTCAGCCTCGAGGTGTCGCCCTATCTCGCGATGGACACCAAGGGCACGATCGCGGAAGCCGAACGGCTCTGGAAGGACGTCCACCGCAAGAACCTGATGGTCAAGGTGCCGGCGACGCCCGAGGGCCTGCCGGCGATCGAGTACCTGATCGGCGAAGGCATCAGCATCAACATCACGCTGCTGTTCTCGCAGAAGGTCTATCGCCAGGTCGCCGAGGCCTATCTCAAGGGCCTGGAGAAATACGTCGGCAAGGGCGGCGATCCCTCCCATGTCGCGAGCGTCGCGAGCTTCTTCGTCAGCCGCATCGACAGCGCGGTCGACAAGCAGCTCGACGAGAAGATCGCGCGCGCCAACGATCCCTCCGAAAAGGAGCGACTTGCGGCCTTGAAGGGCAAGGTCGCGATCGCCAATGCAAAGCTCGCCTATCAGGACTACAAGCGGCTGTTCGCCGGCAGCCGTTGGGACAAGCTGACGGCCAAGGGCGCCAAGCCGCAGCGGCTGTTGTGGGCTTCGACCGGCACCAAGAACAAGGACTATAGCGACGTGCTCTATGTCGAGGAGCTGATCGGCCCCGACACCGTCAACACCGTGCCGCCGGCAACGCTCGATGCCTTCCGCGACCACGGCAAGGTCCGCGACAGCCTCGAGGAGAATGTCGAGGACGCCCGCCATGTGCTGGAGGAGCTGGAGAAGTCCGGCATCTCGCTCGATGCGATCACCGAGGAGCTGGTCAAGGACGGCGTCAAGCTGTTCGCCGACGCCGCCGACAAGCTCTACGGCGCGGTCGCCCACAAGCGCGCCACCTCGCTCGGCGGCGGCATCGACCGCCAGAAGCTCGCGCTCGGCGCCGCCATCGAGAAGGCGGTCGAGAAGAGCACCGAGGAATGGCGCGCCTCCGCCAGGATCCGAAGGCTCTGGCACAAGGACAAATCGGTCTGGACCGGCGACGACGAGGACAAATGGCTGGGCTGGCTCACCAGCGCGGCCACCGCGAACGTCGCCGACTACGAGGACTTCGCCCAGCGCGTGAAGGGGCAGAACTTCACCGACGCCGTCGTGCTCGGCATGGGCGGATCGAGCCTCGGGCCGGAGGTGCTGGCCCAGACCTTCCCGCACCGGTCCGGTTTCCCGCGGCTCCACGTGCTCGACTCCACCGATCCGGCGCAGGTGCGCGCGATGGAGGAGTATGTCGACATCGCAAGGACGCTGTTCATCGTCTCCTCCAAATCCGGCGGCACCACCGAGCCGAACGTGATGAAGGACTATTTCTTCGATCGGGTGGCGAAGGCGATCGGCAAGGATAAGGCCGGCCACCGCTTCATCGCGGTGACCGATCCAGGCTCATCGCTGCAGAAGGTTGCGATCAAGCAGGGCTTTGCCCGCATCTTCTACGGCGATCCGGCGATCGGCGGCCGCTATTCCGTGCTGTCGCCGTTCGGCCTGGTGCCGGCGGCCGCCGCCGGCATCGACGTCCGCAGCCTGCTCGGCCATACGCTCGCCATGGTGCGCTCCTGCGGTGCCGACGTGCCGCCGCAGGAGAACCCGGGCGTGCAGCTCGGGCTCGCGATGGGCATCGCGGGGCTCGAAGGCCGCGACAAGGTGACGATCTTCGCCTCGCCGGACGTTGCCGATTTCGGCGCCTGGGCCGAGCAGCTGATCGCGGAATCGACCGGCAAGGACGGCAAGGGCCTGATCCCGATCGAGGGCGAGACGATTGGCGAGGCGGCAGTCTACGACAACGACCGCTTCTTCATCGATCTGCGCACCGATAGCGAGAACGATGCCGCGCATGAGGCCAAACTCGCGGCGCTCGAGGCCGCCGGCCATCCCGTGGTTCGGATCGTGATGAAGTCGATCGACCATATCGGCCAGGAGTTCTTCCGCTTCGAGATCGCGACCGCGGTGGCCGGCTCGATCCTCGGCATCAACCCGTTCAACCAGCCCGATGTCGAAGCCGCCAAGATCAAGACCCGCGAACTGACGGCGGCGTTCGAGAAGACCGGATCGCTGCCGGCCGAACAGCCGGTGGTATCGGCGGACGGGGTCGATCTCTACACCGACGCGCAGAACGCGGAGGAGCTGCGCAAGGCCGGTGCGAACGGCGATCTCAATTCCTGGATCAAGGCGCACCTCTCGCGGTCCGGCCGCGGCGACTATGTCGCCCTGCTCGCCTATATCGAGCGCGACGGCGACACCATAGACGCGATGCAGGCGATGCGGCTGAAGCTGCGCGACGCAAGACACCTTGCGACCTGTGCCGAGTTCGGTCCGCGCTTCCTGCATTCGACCGGGCAGGCCTACAAGGGCGGGCCCGACAGCGGCGTGTTCCTGCAGGTCACGACCGACGATACGGAGGACCTGCCGGTGCCCGGCCAGAAGGCGAGCTTCGGTGTGATCAAGGCGGCGCAGGCGCGCGGCGATTTCGACGTGCTCACCGAGCGCGGCCGGCGGGCGCTGCGCGTGCACCTCAAGGGCGATCTCACCTCCGGGCTCGCGGCGCTCGATGCCGCGATCTCGGCTGCACTGAACTGACGGAGGCGAGGGATGCAACTCGGCATGATCGGCCTCGGGCGGATGGGCGGCAACATCGTCCGCCGCCTGATGACCCAGGGCCACACCACCGTGGTCTACGACAAGGATCCGAAGGCTGTCGCGGCGCTCGTCGCCGACAATGCCACCGGGTCCTCGTCGCTGGAGGATTTCGTCCTCAAGCTGGAGGCGCCGCGCACCGCCTGGGTGATGCTGCCGGCCGGCAAGATCACCGAAGCCACCATCGAGGCGCTGTCGAAGCTGATGCAGCCCGGCGACGTCATCATCGATGGCGGCAACACCTTCTGGCAGGACGACGTCCGCCGCGGCAAGGCGCTCAGGGAGCGCGGGCTGCATTACGTCGATGTCGGCACCAGCGGCGGCATCTGGGGCATCGAGCGCGGCTACTGCATGATGATCGGCGGCGACAAGAAGGTGGTCGACCGGCTCGACCCGATCTTCAAGACGCTGGCGCCCGGCATCGGCGACATTCCGCGCACCTCCGGCCGCGAGGGCCGCGATCCGCGCATTGAACAGGGCTACATCCACGCCGGTCCAATCGGAGCCGGGCATTTCGTCAAGATGATCCATAACGGCATCGAATACGGCCTGATGCAGGCCTATGCCGAAGGCTTCGACATCCTGAAGAACGCCAATATCGAGGCGCTGCCGCCGGAGCATCGCTTCGACCTCGACATCGCCGACATCGCGGAAGTCTGGCGGCGCGGCAGCGTGATCCCGTCCTGGCTGCTCGACCTCACCGCATCGGCACTGGCTCAGAACCACACGCTCGACAACTATTCCGGCTTTGTCGAGGATTCCGGCGAAGGCCGCTGGACCGTCAATGCCGCGGTCGACGAAGCCGTGCCGGCCGAGGTGCTGACGGCCGCGCTCTACACGCGCTTCCGCTCGCGCAAGGATCACACCTTCGCGGAGAAGATCCTCTCGGCGATGCGCGCAGGTTTCGGCGGCCACAAGGAGCCGCCGAAAAAAGCTTAAAAAGCGTTTTCAAGCGAAGTGGGCACCGGTTCGCGTAAAGAAAACGCGTCAAAACAAGAATCGAGAGCTCCGTTCCGATACAATCGGAACGGAGCTCTCGAGATAACCGCGGAAGGTCACGTGCAGAAGAAACCCGATCCTTGCTCCTTCATCATCTTCGGCGCCACCGGTGATCTGACGCACCGGCTGGTCGTCCCGGCGCTCTACAATCTCGCCGCCGGCAATCTGCTGCCGGACAAGTTCTGCGTCGTCGGCATCGCCCGCAAGGGCATGTCGAGCGACCAGATGAAGGACAGCCTGATGCAAGGGCTGCGCAAGTTCGCGACCCGGCCGCTCGATGAGGCGGTCGTCACGCGGCTGTTCGAATGCGTCACCTCGATCGAGGCCGATCCGAGCGATCCGCCCTCCTTCGATGCCATGAACGAACGGCTCGACAAGCTCGAGAAGGCGCGCGGCACCGGAGGCAACCGGCTGTTCTATCTCGCGACCCCGCCGAGAGCGTTCCTGCCGATCAGCCAGCAGCTCGGGCGCACCGGCATGCTGGAGGAGAACGGCGCCTGGCGCCGGCTGATCGTCGAAAAACCGTTCGGCACTGATCTGGCATCGGCCAAGGCGCTGAATTCAGCGCTGCTGAAGCTGATGGACGAGCACCAGATCTACCGGATCGATCACTATCTCGGCAAGGAAACCGTCCAGAACATCCTGGTGCTGCGCTTCGCCAACGGCATGTTCGAGCCGATCTGGAACCGCAACCACATCGACCACATCCAGATCACCGTGGACGAGAAGCTCGGCGTCGGTCATCGCGGCAGCTTCTACGACGCCACCGGCGCGTTGCGCGACATGGTGCCGAACCATCTGTTCCAGCTGCTGTCGCTGGTGACGATGGAGCCGCCGGCGCGCTTCGACGCCCATGCGGTGCGCTCCGAAAAAGCCGAGGTGCTGAGCGCGATCCAGACCCAGAGCGAACAGGAAGCGCTGCACAATTCGGTGCGCGGCCAGTATCGCGCCGGCCGGATCGGCGACACCGAGATCGAGGACTTTCTCAAGACGCCCGACGTCAGGCCCAACAGCTCGACCGAGACCTACGCCGCGCTGAAGCTAACCATCGACAATTGGCGCTGGGCCGGCGTGCCGTTCTACCTGCGCACCGGCAAGGCGCTCACCACCAAGCGCACCGAGATCGCGATCAAGTTCAAGCAGGCGCCGTTCGCGATGTTCCGCGATACCGCGGTCGACCGCCTGTCGCAGAACTACCTCGTCATCTCCACCGAGCCGACCGAGGGCATCGAGCTGCAGTTCAACACCAAGGTACCCGGCCCGACCATCAACATCGACGGCGTCGAGATGAAGTTCCGCTACAAGGACTACTTCAAGGCCGAGCCGTCGACCGGCTACGAGACGCTGATCTATGACTGCATGATCGGCGACAACATCCTGTTTCAGCGAGCCGACAGCGTCGAGGCCGGGTGGCAGGCGGTGCAGCCTTTCCTCGACGCCTGGAAGAGCGCCGGCAGCCGCGGCCTGCAGCCCTACAAGGCCGGCACCGAAGGCCCGGAGGCCGCCAACGCGCTGCTCACCCGCGACGGCCGCAGCTGGCGGAAGCTGGGCTGACATGACCGCGAGCCGCGAGCGCCAGATCATCACGGTCGCCGATCCGGCGGCACTGGCGCAGGCGGCCGCCGAGCGGATGATCGCCAGGATCGACCAGAACAGCGGCCGGATCGCCGTGTGCCTCACCGGCGGCTCCAGCCCCAAGGCGCTCTATCAGCTGCTGGCGACGCCGGACTATCGCCAAAGGATTCCGTGGGACCGCATCGACTGGTTCATCGGCGACGAGCGCCTGGTGCCGCGCAAGGACAAGCTGCACAACATGAGCATGGCGCGCCAGGCCTTCCTCGACCGCTGTGCGCCGGCCGCAAATGTCCATCCGATCGCGACCGACACCGCCGATCTCAGGGATCCCGACGTCAGCGCGGCGCTGTACGAGAACGAGCTGATGGCATTCTACGGCGCCGAACAGCTCGATCCGAAGCGGCCGCTATTCGACCTGGTGCTGATGGGCATCGGCCCCGACGGCCACACAGCTTCGCTGTTTCCGGGTTATCCCGCGGTCGAGGAAACGCAACGCTGGGTGGTCGGCGTGCCGAAGGCCAATGTCGAGCCGTTCGTTCCGCGCGTGTCGCTGACCCTGCCCGCGCTCGCCTCGTGCCGCGAGATGCTGTTCGAGGTGGCGGGCGAGAACAAGCGCGCGATCTTGACGCGCCTGTTCGCAGGCGAGAACCTGCCGGCAAACCGCGCGCGATCGCAGGGCGAGACCGTCTGGCTGATCGATCAGGCCGCGCTGCCGGAGGACTTTCGTGGGTGACGGACAAAACCCCTGCGCACTGGTCGTGATGGGCGTCTCCGGCTCGGGCAAGAGCACCGTCGCCGACCGCCTGGCGATCAGGATCGGCTGGCGCTTCGAGGACGGCGACAGTTTTCATCCGCCAAGCAATGTCGCCAAAATGCATTCGGGACAACCGCTCACCGACGAGGATCGCTGGCCCTGGCTGCGCGCGATCGCCGACGAGATCGACCGTACCTGCGGCGTTCGCGAACGCGCCGTCATCGCCTGCTCGGCGCTGAAGCGCGCCTATCGCGACATCCTGGTGCATGGCCGCGACGATATCCGCATCGTCTTCCTCGACGGCTCGCAGGAGCTGATCGCCACGCGGCTCGGCGCGCGCAAGGGCCATTTCATGCCGCCGGGGCTGCTCGCCAGCCAGTTCAAGACGCTGGAGCCGCCGACACCGGAGGAACGCCCGATCACGGTTGCGATCGACCGCCCGGTCGAAATCATCGTCGAAGACATCGTCACTCAACTGAAGCTGGACCGCCCATGACCCGCATCGCCCTTGTCGTATCCGATGTCGACGGCACGCTGCTCACCAAGGACAAGACCTTGACCGACGGCGCCAGGGCAGCGGTGCGCAGGCTGCATGAAGCCGGCATCGGCTTCACCATCGTCTCCAGCCGGCCGACGATCGGGATGGGTTTCCTGATTGCGCCGCTTGCGATCACGCAGCCAATTGGTGCCTTCAACGGCTCCTCGATCGTCGATCCGCAGCTCAAGCCCCTCGAGCAGCATTTGATCCCGGCAGCGGTCGCAAAACGCTGCATCGACATGCTGCACGAGCGCGGCGTCGATATCTGGCTGTTTACCAGCGATCGCTGGCTGACGCGCAACCCTGACGGCGAGTATACCGCCCACGAGCAGCACACGATCAAGCATGATCCGACCATCGTCGGCGATTTCGCTCCCTATCTCGACCAGGCCTGCAAGATCGTAGGCGCGAGCTCGGATGCAGCCCTGCTGCAACGCTGCGAGGCGGAGATGCAGCAGATGGTCGGCCGCGATGCCACCGCGGTCCGCTCGCAGACCTACTATCTCGACGTCACCCCGCCGGGACACGACAAGGGCACCTTCGTCGAGGGCATCGCGAAGCGCCTTGGCGTGCCGCTGGAGAATGTCGCCACGATCGGCGACATGCAGAACGATCTGCCGATGTTCGCTAGGAGCGGCGTCTCCTTCGCGATGGGCAATGCCAGCGATGACGTGAAGGCGCGCGCCACGCATGTCACCGAAACCAACGAGCACGACGGTTTCGCACGCGCGATGGACACGGTGTTGCAGCTTCGCTGAGGCGTGCGGACGATCGCCCCACCCGTGATCGAGCGCGGGCCCCAGCGTGATCGCCGCTTGCACGATTTCGGAATATTGGAAATATACTTCTGATTTGCCCGACATGTCAAGTTGACTCGTCGAACGCCGGCAGCGGCTCCTTTGCATGGGGTTGTTTTCGATATTTTGGCAGCGCGCACCTGCGGCGGTCCCGCAAGCGGAAGACAGAGGGCGGCATCGCCGCGGTCGCGGGTTCAACTTAACTTCATCGCGCTTTAGGTCGACCGCTGCACCGCGGGCTTCTCGGCGTCGGCCCTGGCGGCGCTGAGATTGTGCGCGGTGTTGATCAACGCGATATGGGTCAGCGCCTGCGGGAAATTGCCGGCCTGCCGGCCGGCGCCGGAATCGAACTCCTCGGCCAACAGTCCGAGATCGTTGGCGACCGCGACCACGCGGTCGAACATGGTCTGCGCCTTGTCGACATCTCCCGCCAGCACATGAGCGTCGGCAAGCCACAGGCTGCAGGCCAGGAACGCGCCCTCGATCGGCTGGATCTCATCGGACACCTCGCGCGGATCGTGCCGCAGCACGAAGCCGTCGCGCATCATGTGCCGCTCGACCGCGTCGATCGTGCCGCGGATGCGCGGATCGGCCGGCGGCAGGAAGCCGACCGACGGCAGCAGCAGCAGGCTGGCGTCGAGCAGCCTTGAGCCATAGCTCTCGACGAAACTGTTGAGGTCAGGGTCGAAGCCGCGTTGGCAGACGTCGCGATGAATGGCCTCGCGCAGCACCCGCCATTTGACCAGCGGCCCCTTGAAACCGAACCGCTCCGCGCTCTTGATGGCGCGGTCGAAGGCGACCCAGCACATCACCTTGGAGAACACGTAGTGTCTGGGAGTGCCGCGGCGCTCCCAAATGCCGTGATCCGGCTGATCCCAGACATCGGCGAGATGGGTGACGACGGTACATTCCAGCGACCAGTTCTCTTCGTCGAGCTTCAGCTTGGCCATGCGGGACTGGTGGAAGGCGTCGATCAGCTCGCCATAGACGTCGAGCTGAAGCTGCGCATGCGCGGCGTTGCCGGCGCGTACCGGCTGCGCCCCTTCATAGCCGGACAGCCACCCGGCCTCCCATTCCAGGAGGCGCCGCTGGCCCAGGATGCCGTACATGATCTGCATGTTGGCCGGCGCGCCGGCTGCGGCCCGCAGCAGCCAGTTGTGCCAGGCCGCCGCTTCCTCGGTGTAGCCCGAATTCATCAGGGCCAGCAGCGTAAAGGTGGCGTCGCGCAGCCAGCAGAACCGGTAGTCCCAATTGCGCGCGCCGCCGAGCTTTTCCGGCAACGACGTGGTGGGTGCCGCGACGATGCCGCCGGTCGGCCTGTAGGTCAGCGCCTTCAGCGTGATCAGCGAGCGTATCACGAGGGCGCGTTGATAGCTGCCGTCATAGGTCGAACGGCTGCACCATTCCCGCCAATATTCCTCGGTGTCCTTCAGCGCAGCCTCAGGGTCGATCGCCTCCGGCACCGGGTGATAGGACGGTCCATAGGTCAGGACGAACGGCACGGTGTCGCCCTCGCCGACCTCGAAATCGGCGTACGTGGTCAGGTCCTTGCCGCGGGTTTCGACCGGCGTGCGCAGCACGGTCATGTCCTGCCCGCTGATCGCCAGAAGTCCGTCGCCATCCGGATTCTTCCGCACCCAAGGGACATCGACGCCGAAGCCGAAGCGGATCACCAGCTCCATGCGCATCTTGACGCGGCCGCTGATGCCGCGAACGAGGCGGACCACATCGGAGGCGTTGCCGCGCGGCGGCATGAAATCGATCAGCGCGGCCGCGCCGCCTTCGGTCTCGAACCGGGTCTCCAGGATCAGCGTATCGTCCCAGTAGCGCCGCGCGGTCTGCCTGATCTCGCCGGCGGGCGCCAGCAGCCAGCGGCCATTCCTCGACGTGCCAAGCAGCGCCGCGAAGCAGGGGTCGGAATCGAACGCGGGCCAACACAGCCAGTCGATCGAGCCGTCGCGGCCGACCAGGGCTGCGGTCTCGCAATCTCCAATCAGCCCATAGTCTTCGATACGAGAGGCCACGCGCTGCGCTCCGCGTTACCCGGTGTGCGAGCGCTCGCGGGTCGCGCGCTTGAGCGCGTCGACGTCGATCGCCGACGCGAGATGCTCGATCGAGACCGGGAGCCGCCGCTTCCAGTTCGGATGCTCGTAGACGGTGCCGGGGATGTTCGGCTGCTCGACAATGCCGAGCAGGTCCTCCATCGACACCGCCATCATCCGCGACCGCGTCCGTGCCAGGAAGCTCGCCACCGAATAGAAATCGTTGGCGTGGATGTCGTGCCGGCGCAGCACGTCGTCGAGCTGGCCGAGCGCGTGCCAGCGGCCCTCGTCGGTCTCGCCGGGATCGATCCCGAGCGCACGCTTGGTCTTGAGGTCGCTGAACGAGCGCCAGCCCGCATAGGTCGAGAGGTCGTGGGTGTTGAAGGTCACCAACGCATCCGGCAAATAATAGTCGGCGTTGCGGAAGACGCCCTGGTCGTCGGTCTCGAACATCATCACGAGATAGGACCAGATGCCCCAGCCGTTCATCTGCTCGCGGAACCCCGGAGGTACGGTGCCGAGGTCCTCGCCGATCACGACGCAGCGGCTCGCCACGCTCTCCTGCGCGGTCGCCGCCAGCAGCGCCTCGAACGGCATCAGCACATAGGCGCCATTGGCCGGCCCGAAGCCGCGCGGCACCAGATAGAGCCGCTTCAGCCCGAACGCGTGGTCGAGCCTGATCGCGCCGGCGTGGCGCATCGAGGCGCGCAGCATCTGCCTGAACGGCTCGAACGAGCGCTGTTCAAGGCCCGCGGCATTGAAGCCGGCAAGCCCCCAGTCCTGGCCCGCCGTGTTGAGCGGGTCCGGCGGCGCGCCGACGCCGAGATGGCGCGAGATGGCGGTCTGCTCATTCCAGGCGTCGAAACCGTCCGACTGCACGCCGACGGCAACGTCGAGATAAAGCCCGACCCGCATGCCGAGCTTGTGCGCAAGCGCCTGGCAGGCGCCGAGTTGACGGTCCGCGGTCCATTGCACGAATTCGACGAACTCGACCTCGGCGGCGGAGTCGCGCGCACGGCGCAATTTGGCGCAAGCTGCATCGCTCGGCTGCCGCCATTCGTCCGGCCATTCCCACCACGGCGTGTTGAATTTGTGCCGCATCACCTCGAAGCAGGCGAAGCGCGACAGCAGTGTGCCCTGCTCGTTGCGATAGGCCTCGAAATCCTGCCAACGGCCGAGGCCGGGATTGGCCTTGAAGGCCGCGAACGCCGCGCGCAGCGCGGGCCATTTCTGCGCGGCGACGCCGACATAGTCGACCATGTCGTGGCTGCGGAGTTGTGCCAGCGCGGCCTTGGTCTCGGCGTCGACGCGGAATTCGGGAATCTGCTCGACGTCGATGTAGAGCCCATTGAGGAACAGCCGGCTGTTCGGCGAGTACGGGCTGCAATCGCCGGGCCGATCGTCGAACAGCGCATGCAGCGGATTGAGCCCGACGCCGTCGGCGCCGAGCCGGTGGGCGAATTCGAGCAGGTGCTGCAGGTCGGTGAAGTCGCCGATGCCCCAGTTGCGCGCGGACCGCACGCCGTAGAGCTGGACCGCGATCACCCAGCAGCGGTCGAACTCGCCGCCGAACGCGCCGTGCGGCGCCACCAGCAGCGGCAGCTCCTCGCTGGCGCCCGATGCGTCCGACAGTTGCAGCCGATGCACGCCTTCGGGCAGACCGGACGGCCACGTCACACTTCGCTCACGCGCCTCGCCCTGCGCGAGCACCCCGGTGCCATTCGCAAGCTTCCATTGCACCGGAAGCCGGGCAACCTCCGAGAGTTGCGTTTGCGCGGCCCGGCCGCCTCTGATCACCACGGGATCGGCGATGATCCGACGGGGCGCCTGCGGCGGCAGCGCGTCGAGGATCGCCGTGAGCGCCTCGGGGGTTGTCACACGGCGGTGACCGCTGCCATCGATATACTCGGTCTGGATTCCCAGGGTCTGGGCTTTGGCGTAAAGGTCCATTCGGCACGCTGCCTGCTCGCAACGGTAGGTGTATCGTTGCTAAATTGTACAGATAAGGGAAAGGGATAGTTGATGTTCAACGCTCTACCCTATCCGGCGTTCCCACCGGGAACCATTGCCCGGCGAGCGGCTTTCTATATGGGTCTGGCGCGCCTCCTTCCCGGCGCCGGGACGTCATTTGCATTTTTAATGGCGGCATCACCGTGAACAAAACCCTCCGGCCTGTCGAGAGCGCCCATGGCACTTTTCATATCACCGATGTCTATCCGTCGGTTGATGGCGGCCGCTTTCCGGTCAAGCGCATTGTAGGCGAACCTGTCGAGGTGTGGGCCGACATCTACCGTGCCGGACATGACGTGATATCGGCGGCATTGGTGTGGCGGCGCGAGGGCGACGGCGAATGGCAGGCCGCGCCGATGACGCCGCACAGCGACGACCGCTGGGGCGGCGCCTTCGTGCCCGACAAGCCCGGCCGCTACGCGTTCGCGATCGAGGCCTGGACCGATGAATTCGCCAGTTGGCGGCATCGTTTCGAGCAGAAGGCGCGCGATGGCAGCGACCACACGCTGGACGCGCTCGAAGGCGCGGGCATGCTGACCCAGGCGAAGGCCGGCAGCCCGGCGGCGGCGGCCGTTATCATCAGGCAGTGCGAGATCTTTCTGCAGACCGGCGAACCAGGCGCGCTGCTCGCGCCCGAATTGCGGGAGGCGATGGCCGGCAGCCAGTTTCGCCGCGATCTGATGCGATCGCAGCTCTACCCCCTCACCGCGGACCGCCCGCGGGCACGCAACGGTGCATGGTACCAGATGTTTCCGCGCAGCCAGGGCAAGGCACCGGGCATGCATGCAACCTTCAACGACTGCATCGCGCGGCTTCCCGACATCGCCGCGATGGGCTTTGACGTCGTCCTGCTCGCGCCGATCCACCCGATCGGCCGGCAGCACCGCAAGGGCCGCAGCAATGCCGCGATCGCACAGGCGGGCGATCCCGGCAGCCCTTATGCGATCGGCGCAGCCGAGGGCGGCCACGACGCCGTGCATCCGGAACTCGGCACGCTCGACGACTTCCGCGCCTTCGTGGCGGCATGCCAGGCGCATGGCCTCGAGGTCGCGCTCGATTTCGCCGTGCAGTGCTCCCCCGATCATCCCTGGCTGAACGAGCATCCAGACTGGTTCAAGCGGCGCCCGGACGGATCGATGCACACGGCCGAGCATCCACCGCAGCGCTGGGATGATGTGGTCAATCCGGATTTTGGGTCCGAAGACGCCGGCGCCTTGTGGCGCGCGCTGCGCGACGTCGTGCTGTTCTGGGTCGAGCAGGGCGTCAGGATCTTCCGGGTCGACAATCCGCACACCAAGCCGCTGGCGTTCTGGGAATGGCTGATCCGCGAGGTGCGGGACCGCGACGCGGACGTGCTGTTCCTTGCGGAAGCCTTCGCGCGCCCGAAACTGATGAAGGGCCTCGCCAAGCTCGGCTTCACGCAATCCTACAGCTATTTCACCTGGCGGACGCAGCGCTTCGAGCTCGAACAATATCTCGGCGAGTTGACCTCCTATCCCGAGCGTGACTTCTTTCGGCCGAATTTCTTCGTCAACACACCGGACATCCTGCCCTTCCACCTGCAAAGCGGCGAATCCTGGATGTTCAAGTCGCGTCTCGCGCTGGCCGCGACGCTTTCAAGCAGCTATGGCATCTACAGCGGCTTCGAGTTGCTCGAGCACACGCCGGTCCCCGGCCGCGAGGAATATCTCAACTCCGAGAAGTACGAGATCAGGGTTCGCAACTGGGAGCAGCCGGGGAACATCAAGCCCTATGTCGCGGCTCTCAACCGGATCAGACGCGGCAATCCGGCCCTGCAACAATTCGCCAATTTGCGCTTTATCAGTGTCGATGACGGCGGCGTGATCGGTTTCATCAAGGAAGCGGTCGATCAGAGCAATGTGATCGCGGCCGCGATTGCATTGTCAGCCGAGCTGCGTGAGGTCTGGCTGCCGCTCGGCGACGTCACGGTCGGCCGTGGCGATGCCCGCCGCCCCGTCTCGGCAGTGGAAGACCTTGTCACCGGCGAGCGCCACGCGCTCGAATGGGGAGGCATCCGCCTACGTATCGATCCTGCGCGCGATCCCGCGTTGCTGCTACGCTGTATCGCCTGAAGGAGCCGTCATGAACGTATTCTCCAACGTCGACATCAAGGAGAAGGTCGCAACCGAGACTGCGGACCAGCTGTGGTACAAGGACGCGATCATCTACCAGCTGCATGTCAAGGCATTTGCCGACAGCAACAATGACGGCATCGGCGACTTCGCGGGGCTGACGGAGAAACTCGGCTATCTGCAGGAGCTTGGCGTCACCGCGCTGTGGCTGTTGCCGTTTTATCCCTCGCCCGGCCGCGACGACGGCTACGACATCGGCGACTATGGCGACATCAATCCCGATTTCGGGACGATGAAGGACTTCAAGCGCTTCATCCAGGAGGCCAAGAGGCGCGGCCTGCGCGTCATCACCGAGCTCGTCGTCAACCACACCTCGGACCAGCATGCGTGGTTCAAGCGCGCGCGCCGCAGCCCGCCGAATTCGAGCGCGCGCAGCTGGTATGTCTGGAGCGACACCGACCAGAAATACCTCGATACAAGGATCATCTTCACGGATACGGAGAAGTCGAACTGGACCTGGGATCCGGAAGCCGGCCAGTTCTACTGGCATCGCTTCTTCTCGCATCAGCCGGACCTGAATTTCGACAATCCGCGCGTGGTGCGGGCTATCGTGCAGGTGATGAAGCGCTGGCTCGACACCGGCGTCGACGGTTTCCGGCTCGACGCCATTCCCTATCTGTGCGAGCGCGACGGCACCAACAACGAGAACCTGCCGGAGACGCATGCCATCATCAAGCGGCTGCGCCAGGAGCTCGACGCCTATGCCAAGGGCAAGATCCTGCTGGCCGAAGCCAATCAATGGCCGGAGGACGTGCAGGAATATTTCGGCCATGGCGACGAATGCCACATGGCCTATCACTTCCCGCTGATGCCGCGCATCTACATGGCGATCGCCCAGGAAGACCGCTTTCCGATCACCGACATCCTGCGGCAGACGCCCGACATTCCCGCCGCTGCGCAGTGGGCGCTGTTCCTGCGCAATCACGACGAGCTGACGCTGGAAATGGTCACCGACGTCGAGCGCGACTATCTGTGGTCGACCTACGCCAACGACCCGCGCGCCCGCATCAATGTCGGCATCCGTCGCCGCCTTGCGCCGCTGATGGACAACGACAGGCGCAAGATCGAGCTGATGAACTCGCTGCTGCTGTCGTTCCCGGGCACGCCGATCATCTATTACGGCGACGAGATCGGCATGGGCGACAACATCTATCTCGGCGACCGCAACGGCGTGCGGACGCCGATGCAGTGGTCGCCGGACCGCAACGGCGGCTTCTCGCGCGCCGATCCGGCGCGGCTCTACGCGCCGATGATCATGGACCCGGTCTACGGCTATGAATCCGTCAATGTCGAGGCGCAGTCGCGCAGCCTGTCGTCGCTGCTTTCGGCGACCAAGCGGCTAATCGCGGTGCGCAAGTCGACGCTTGCCTTCGGGCGCGGCACCATGACCTTCATCCGCCCGGAGAACCGCTCGGTGCTGGCCTATGTGCGCCAGTACCAGGGTGAGGCGATCCTGTGCGTCGCCAATCTGTCGCGGTCGGCGCAGGCCACCGAGCTCGACCTCTCCGCCTTCAAGGACCGCATTCCGCTCGAGATGCTCGGGCGCACGCGCTTCCCGGCGATCGGCGAGCTGCCCTACATGATCACGCTGGCGCCGTACGGCTTCTACTGGTTCCAGCTGCAGGAGCGCGACAAGTCCGAGCCGGTGACACCGCGCGCGGTGCCGGAATTCGAGACGCTGGTGGTGCCGCTGAATTCGACCTGGATGTCATTGGCGCGCACCCGCGGCGTGTTCGAGCACGACGTGCTGCCCGGTCATCTCGCCCGCACGCGCTGGTATCCGGAGCGCTCGGCCAGCGCGATCCAGCCGATGCTGGTCTCCGCGATCCCGTTCTGCGACATCGGCGACAACCGGCCGTGGCTTGCCTTCTTCGAGACCACGCAGCGCGGCACCACCAGCCGCTACGTGCTGCCGATGCAGATCGAGTGGGTACGCTTCGACCGCGAGCGCTACAATCCGCGCGCGTTCGCCGCCATACGCCAGGGCGCGCGCGAGGGCACCTTGCTCGATGTCGCCACCGACCAGATCTTCACCGGCCTGTTCCTGCGCAACTTGCGGGAAAACCTCACGGTCGACGAAGGCGAGCAAGGCCTCAAGCTCGAATTCCGCCCGACCAGCCGCTTCTCCGACCGGCCGGTGCGGCAGCCCGAGCGCATCCGGGTGTTCGAGAACGATCAGCCGCATTCGACCGCGCTGGTCGACAACGAATATGTCACCAAGATCTACCGCAAGCTCGAAGTCGGCATCAATCCGGAGATCGAGATGGGCCGCTTCCTCACCGAAGTGGTCAACTTTCCGAACACTCCTGCCTTGCTCGGCACCGCCGAACTGATCGAGGGCGACAAGCGCAGCGCCATTGCCGTGCTGCATGCGATGGTCGTCAACCAGGGCGACCTCTGGACCATCGCAGGCGCACACCTCGACCGCCTGGTCGAACGGCAGCGCCTGCTCACGGTGAGCGAGCACCCCGTGGAGAACGGCGACCAGGCGACCTATCTGCGCCACATGTCGCATAGCGGGAAGCGGCTCGCCGAGCTGCATATCGCGCTCGCCAGCAACCGCGACCTGCCGGACTTCGCGCCCGAGCCGACCAAGCCCGACGACCTGCAGCGCTGGGCCGACGAGATCATGGCGCGGGCCGAGCGCGTATTCGATACGCTGAAGCAGCGGCGCGGCTCCCTGAAGGAGGCCGACCGGGTGCTGGCCGATCAGTTGCAGGCCCAGCACGACACGCTGCCGGAGCGGCTCAAGACACTGCTGCCGCGCGAGACCGATGGCTTCAACATCCGCCATCACGGCGACCTGCATCTCGGTCAGTTACTGGTGGTCAAGGACGACGTCTTCATCATCGATTTCGACGGCGGACCGGGCCGCACCATCGCCGAGCGGCGGCGCAAGGCACCGCCGGCGCGCGACGTCGCCGGCCTGATCCGTTCGATCGACTATGCGGCGACCGCCGCGCTGGAACGGACGCTCAAGGTCTCCCCCGACGAGAGCGGCCGGCTGAGCCTCGCCTTGGCCGAATGGCGCGACCAGGCCGCGGATACCCTGTTGGCGGCCTATCGCGAGACGGTGGCCGGCCAGCGGCTGTGGCCCGCCGACGCCAAGACGGCCGATCGCCTGCTCAATTTTTTCCTGCTTGAGAAAGCCTTCTATGAGATCGAGTATGAGCTGGCCAACCGGCCGGATTGGCTGCGGGTGCCGCTCACCGGCCTGCTGAGGATCCTGGCGCAACAGCCGCATGAGGTTGCATGAGCAAACTGCCCGCCGAGGCCTATGCCATCATCGAGGGCCGCCACTCCGACCCCTTCCACTATCTCGGGCTTCACCCCGAGGGGGACCGCAACGTCGTGCGCGCCTTCCTGCCCGATGCCAGCAATGTCGAGGCGATCGGCGAGCATGGCGAGACGGCGCCGCTGGCGCGGATCCATGACGCCGGCCTGTTCGCAGGCCCCCTGCCGAACGGCTCGACGCGCTACCAGCTCCGCGCCCGCTTCGGCGACAACGTCGTCGAGCTGGAGGATGCCTACCGCTTTCCGCCGATCCTGAGCGATTTCGATCTCTACCTGCTCGGCGAAGGCACGCATCAGCGCGTCTACGATACGCTCGGCGCGCATCCGATGACGCTCGACGGCGTCGACGGCATCGGCTTCGTGGTGCTGGCGCCGAATGCGCGGCGGGTCAGCGTGGTCGGCGACTTCAACTTCTGGGACGGACGGCGGCATCCGATGCGCGTGCGCGGCCCGGGCTACTGGGAACTGTTCATCCCGCGTGCTCGCGTCGGCGACCACTACAAGTTCGAGATCATCGGGCGCAACGGCCAGCATCTGCCGCTGAAGTCCGATCCCCTGGCGTTCGCCGCCGAGGTGCGCCCGAAGACCGCCTCGATCGTGATCGACGAGCGCAGGATCCCGCATCCGCGCCCGGCGCCGGATCGCGTCAATGCGCTGAGCTCGCCGATGTCGATCTACGAGGTCCATCTCGGGTCGTGGCGGCGCAAGGGCCGCAATGAGTGGCTGACCTATCGCGAGATGGCGGAGCAGCTGCCGGCCTATGCCAGCGACATGGGCTTTACCCATGTCGAATTCCTGCCGATATCAGAGCATCCGTTCGACGGCTCCTGGGGCTACCAGCCGACCGGCATGTTCGCGCCGACCAGCCGCTTCGGCTCGCCGGACGATTTCGCCGCGCTGATCGACGCCTGCCACGGCGCTGGGCTCGCCGTGCTGCTCGACTGGGTGCCCGGGCATTTCCCCGACGATCCGCACGGGCTCGGCAGCTTCGACGGCACCGCGCTCTACGAGCACGCCAATCCGCTGCAGGGCCGTCACCTCGATTGGGGCACGCTGATCTACAATTACGGGCGCACCGAGGTCACCAACTTCCTGGTGTCGAACGCGCTGTTCTGGCTTGATCGCTACGGCATTGACGGGCTGCGCGTCGATGCCGTCGCCTCCATGCTCTATCTCGACTACAGCCGTCCCGCCGGCGGCTGGATCCCGAACAAATATGGCGGCCGGGAGAACATCGAGGCGATCGACTTCCTGCGCCGCTTCAACACCGAATTGTTCGCGCACTTCCCGCAGGCGACCACGGCGGCGGAGGAATCCACGGCGTGGCCGCAGGTGTCGCGCCCGGTCGAATATGGCGGGCTCGGCTTCGGCTACAAGTGGAACATGGGCTGGATGCACGACACGCTGAAATATATCGGCAAGGATCCGATCCACCGCAAATTCCATCACGGCGACATCCTGTTCGGCCTGCACTACGCCTTCTCGGAAAATTTCATCCTGCCGCTGTCCCACGACGAGGTGGTGCACGGCAAGCGCTCGATCCTCGGCCGCATGCCCGGCGACGACTGGCAGCGCTTTGCCAATCTGCGCGCCTATTACAGCTTCATGTTCGGCCACCCCGGCAAGAAGCTGATGTTCATGGGCTGCGAATTCGGCCAGGAGCGCGAGTGGAATCACGACTATTCGATCGATTGGCATCTGCTGCAACAGCCGAGGCACAGCGGCATCCAGAACCTGGTCCGCGACCTCAACCGGCTCTATCGCGCGTTGCCGGCGCTGCACGAGCTCGACTGCGACCAGGCCGGCTTCGAATGGGTCATCACGGACGATGCCAACAACAATGTGTTCGGCTGGATCCGCAAGGGCAATGCTGAGCGCGCACGCTGCCTCGTGGTCGCGAACTTCTCGCCCAACGTCTATCGCAACTATCGCGTCCGGGTGCCGTTCGCGGGCAAGTGGCACGAGGTGTTCAACTCGGACTCCGCGCATTACGGCGGCACCAATGTCGGCAATGTCGGCGAGGTGCGCGCATCGGAGGGCCCCACGCCCGAACTGAGCCTGACGATTCCGCCGCTGGCTGCGATCTTCCTCGTACCGGAAAGCTGATTGATGCGACTGACCGGGGGTACGTCCGCGCGGCTCGGTGCAAGCTGGGACGGCAGAGGCACCAATTTTGCGCTATTCTCGGCGAATGCGGAGAAGGTCGAGCTGTGCCTGTTCGACGGCCAGGGCCGCCGCGAGCTCGAGCGGATCGAGATGCCGGAGCGCACCGAGGACGTCTGGCACTGCTACCTCAACGACGTCTCGCCGGGCCAACTCTACGGCTATCGCGTCTACGGGCCCTACGCACCGGAGCGCGGCCATCGCTTCAACGCCAACAAGCTGCTGCTCGATCCCTACGCCAAGCGGCTCGCCGGCCGGCTGGTGTGGAGCGATGCGCATTTCGCCTACCGCACCGGCAGCGCGCGCGAGGACCTCTCCTTCGACCGGCGCGACAATGCCCGCGGCATGCCGAAGGCGGTGGTGGTCGACGAGAGCTTCAACTGGGGCCGCCGCGAGATCCGGCCGCACATTCCCTGGGAAGACACCATCATCTATGAGGCCCACGTCAAGGGCCTGACGCAGAAGCGCGAGGACGTGCCGCCGAACCTGCGTGGCACCTATGGCGGCCTGTCGTCACCGGCGATGATCGACCACCTCAAGCGGCTCGGCGTCACCACCATCGAGCTGTTGCCGATCCACGGCCTGATCGACGACCGTATCCTGGTCGAGAAGAAGCTGGCGAACTACTGGGGCTACAACACCATCGCCTTCTTCGCGCCGGAGGCGCGCTACGCCCAGGACAATGCGCTCGATTCCTTCCGCACCACGGTGGCGCGGCTGCACGATGCCGGCATCGAGGTGCTGCTCGACGTCGTCTACAACCACACCGCCGAGGGCAACCATATGGGCCCGACGCTGTGCTTCCGCGGCATCGACAATGCCTCCTATTACTGGCTGAACCGCGAGAACCCGCGCTTCTACGACGATTTCACCGGCTGCGGCAGCTCGGTCAACCTCACCCATCCGCGCGTGCTGCAGATGGTGATGGATTCGCTGCGCTACTGGGTCGAGGTCTGCCATGTCGACGGCTTCCGCTTCGACCTCGCAACGACCCTGGCGCGCGGGCCGAACGGGTTCGATCGCAACCACCCCTTCCTCACCGCGATCCGCCAGGACCCGGTGCTGGCGACCGCGAAGATGGTCGCCGAGCCCTGGGACCTCGGTCTCGGCGGCTACCAGGTCGGTGCGTTTCCATCGCAATGGTCGGAATGGAATGACCGCTATCGCAGCGCGATGCGGCGCTACTGGAGCGGCGAAGGCAGCCTGATCGGCGATATTTCGGGCCGCATGACCGCGTCCTCGGATCTGTTTCACCACGACAATCGCGCGACCCGCGCCAGCGTCAACCACATCACGGTGCATGACGGTTTCACGCTCGCCGATCTCTTCAGCTACAACGAGAAGCACAACGAGGCCAACGGCGAGGACAATCGCGACGGCTCCAACGACAATCACAGCAACAATTGCGGCCATGAAGGCCCGACCGACGATCCTGCCATCATCGCGCTGCGCCGCCAGCTCAGGAAGAATGCGCTGGCCTGCCTGCTGCTGGCGCAAGGCACACCGCTGATCCTCGCCGGCGACGAGGTCGCGAACACGCAAGGTGGCAACAACAACGCCTATTGCCAGGACAACGAGACCGGCTGGATCGGCTGGGAGAACCTCGGCACGGACGACGACGCCATCGATTTCATCGGTCACCTGACCGCGCTGCGGCGTCGCTTCGGCCAGATCCGCTGCCAGAGCTGGCTCGACGGCCGCCGCACCGACGGCAGCTACGGCGTGCTCTGGTTGACGCCCGCGGCGGAAGAGATGAAGGAATCCGACTGGAAATTCCCGGAGAGCCGATTCCTCGCCTATGTGCTGGGGCCGATGGAACCAGGACAGGCGCCGATCTTTATCGTGCTCAATGCCGCACCGCAGGAGATCGTGTTCAGGATGCCGAGGATGGCGGAATACAGGACCTGGCAGCAGGTCCTGAACACGACCAAGGCCGAGCAAACGGCTGAGCAATTCGCATCCGGCGCCGATACCAAGGCACCCCCGCGCTCGGTGCTGGCATTTGCAGGCTCCACATGAATAGACAGCATTTCGGCGCCGAGCTGACACCTGACGGCACGCGCTTCCGGCTGTGGGCGCCGGCGGCCAAGCGCGTCGACCTCCTGATCGACCAGCCGCATACGCGAGGCCGCGAAGCGCATGCGCTCACGCGCGACGCCGCCGGCTGGTACGTCGGCGAGATCCCGGGCGCGCGCGCCGGCACGCGTTACAAATTCCGCGTCGATGACGAGGTCGATGTGCCGGATCCCGCCTCTGCATTCCAGCCGGACGACGTGTTCGGCCCGAGCGAGGTGATCGACCACGCCGCCTTCAAATGGCGCGCCACCGACTGGCGCGGACGTCCCTGGCACGAGACCGTCGTCCTCGAGGCCCATGTCGGCACCTTCACCCGAGAGGGCACCTATCGCGCCATGATCGACAAGCTCGATCATCTGGTCGCGACCGGCATCACCGCGCTCGAGCTGATGCCGCTGGCGGATTTCGCCGGGGAGCGCAACTGGGGCTATGACGGGGTGCTGTGGTACGCGCCCGACAGCGCCTATGGCCGGCCCGACGACCTCAAGACCCTGATCGACGAAGCGCATCTGCGCGGGCTGATGGTGATGCTCGACGTGGTCTATAATCATTTCGGCCCCGAAGGGAATTATCTCGGCCGCTATGCGCCCGCCTTCTTCAGTGACGCGCATACCCCGTGGGGCAGCGCGATCGATTATCGCGTGCCCGAGGTGCGCGCGTTTGCGATCGGCAGCGTGACGAGCTGGTTGCGCGACTATCGCTTCGACGGGCTGCGGTTCGATGCGGTCAACACCATCGTCGAAGCCGGCGAGATCGCCGTTATCCATGACTTCAGCAAGGCCGCCGGCAAGCTCGCCACCGAGACCGGCCGCTACATCAACCTCGTGCTCGAAAACGGCGACAACATTGCAAGCTTGCTCGATGCCGCCGAAGATCCGCCGCACGGCAAATTCCGCGGCCAGTGGAACGACGACTATCATCACGCCTGGCACGTGCTGCTGGCCGGCGAGACGCAGGGCTATTATGGCGACTACCGGGCGCCGAAGCAGGACCTCGCACGCGCACTGTCGTCCGGCTACATCTACCAGGGTGAAGTCTCGGAGTTCTGGGGCGGCAAGGCCCGCGGCGAGCCGAGCGGTATGCTGTCGCCGACCTGCTTCATCAACTTCCTGCAGAACCACGACCAGATCGGCAACCGGCCGCTCGGCGATCGTCTCGTCAGCATTGCCAGGCCGGAGGCGGTCGCGGCGGCGCTGGCAGTGACGCTGATCGCGCCGACCACGCCGATGCTGTTCATGGGCGAGGAATGGGGCGCGACGACGCCCTTCCCGTTCTTCTGCGATTTCAAGGGCGATCTCGCCAACGCTGTCCGCGCCGGACGGCGCAAGGAGTTCGCCTGGGCCTATGCCAAATATGGCGACGACATTCCCGACCCGCTTGCCGAGGCGACGGTGCGATCGGCCGTGCTCGACTGGGCGGCCCTCGGCCATGATCCGGCGCGCGCACGGCTTGCGCTGGTGCGCGACCTCCTCGCCGTGCGCCGGCGGGAGATCGTGCCCCGGCTCAGAGGGTGCCGCCTCGGCGACGCCACCGTGGCAGGCGACCTGTTGACGGCGCATTGGCAGATGGGCGACGGCAGCACGCTGCGGCTGACCGCCAATTTGTCCGATCGCGACATCCCCGATGGACCGAAGCCGAAGGGAACTGCGATCTGGGGCGGCGCGTTGTCGAGCGACCTCCCCGGCTGGGCGGTGCGCTGGCACATCGGATAGCATAATGCCTCCGGCGATCCCGATCGCAACCTACCGTCTGCAACTCACTGCCGATTTCGACTTCGATGCCGCCGCCGGCGTGGCGCCGTATCTGAAGGCCCTCGGCATCAGCCATGTCTATGCGTCGCCCTTCATGAAGGCGCGCAAGGGGTCGACCCATGGCTATGACGTTGTCGATCACACCAAATTCAATCCTGAGCTCGGGGGCGAAGAGGGCTTTGCGCGGCTGAGCGACGCATTGAAGCGCCATGATCTCGGCCTGATCCTGGATTTCGTGCCGAACCATGTCGGCGTTCACTTCGCCGACAATCCGTGGTGGCTCGACGTGCTGGAATGGGGACCGGTGTCGCCGCACGCGGTCTCCTTCGACATCGACTGGGACCAGTTGCCCTATCGCGCGCGCGGCGGCGTGCTGCTGCCGATCCTCGGCTCGTCCTATGGCCAGGCGCTGGAGCGCGGCGACATCGAGCTGCGCTATGACGCGAACGAAGGCAGCTTCTCGGCCTGGTATTTCGAGCACCGCCTGCCGATCGCGCCGGAGCGCTATGGCGAGGTGCTGCGCACCGTCGTCCGCGAGGCCGCTGCCGAACAGAGCATCGCCGGACACGCGATGCTCGAGCTCGCCGTGCTATACCGGGGGCTGCGTCATCCCAACCGCGTCGAGGCGCCGGCGCTGAAGGCGGCGATCAAGGCGATCGAGGGCGGCGCCGACATCATCGCACGCGGCCTCGATGCCTATCGCGCCGGTGAGGACCGCCCGACCCAGACGCTGGCGCTGCACCATTTGCTGGAACGCCAGCACTACAAGCTCGGCCACTGGCGGCTGGCGTCCAGCGACATCAACTATCGCCGCTTCTTCGACGTCAACACGCTGGCCGGCCTCAGGGTCGAGGACGCCGCCACCTTCGAGGCGAGCCATAGCCTTGTGAAGCGGCTGATCGCCGAAGACCGGCTGCAGGGCTTGCGGCTCGACCATATCGACGGCCTGCGCGATCCCGCGCAGTACTTCCAGCGGCTGCGCCGCCTGATCCGCGCCGCGCAGGGCGCGAAAGCCAGACCGTTCTACATGGTGATCGAGAAGATCCTCGGCGAGGACGAGAAGCTGCCGAGATTCAGCGGCGTTCACGGCACCACCGGCTATGAATGGATGAACACGATCAGCCAGGCACTGGTCGACGGTCGCGGCCTCGATCCGCTCAACGAAATCTGGCGCCAGATCAGCAACCAGTCGCCGAACCTGACGCCGGTGTTGCGCGAGGCCAAGCAGCGCGTGCTGGAGACGCTGCTCACCAGCGAATTTACCGTGCTGGCGCGGCTGCTCGCGCGCATTGCCAGCGGACACTACTCGACCCGCGACTTCTCCGGCGACAGTCTGCGGCAGGCGCTCGAGCTCTATGTGCTGCACTTTCCGGTCTATCGCACCTATCTCACCGCCTCCGGCCCAGCCGCGCACGACCGCGCGCTGATCCGCGAGACCATCGAGCGCGCCCGCGCCGACTGGTTCGCCGCCGACGAAGGCATCTTCGATTTCCTGCGCGACGCCTTGACCATGGACCTTTTGCAGCCCGGCCGGCCGCCGCATGGCGCGCCGCGGGTCCGGCGCTTCGCGCTGAAGGTGCAGCAATTCACCGGGCCGATGATGGCGAAGTCGCTGGAGGATACCGCCTTCTATCGCTATCACCGGCTGCTAGCGCTCAACGAGGTTGGCGGCGATCCGGCGGCGGGCGCGATCGCACCCGAGGCCTTCCACGCCATGATGCAGGCCCGCGCCCGCGAATGGCCGCACGGCATGACGGCGACCGCGACCCACGACACCAAGCGCGGCGAGGACGCCCGCGCCCGCATCATGGCGCTTGCGGAAATCCCCGGCGAATGGACCAGCGCGGTGGCGCGCTGGAAGGTGCTGAATGCGCCGCATCTCGTGCTCGACGGCGAGATGCGCGCGCCATCGGCGACGTTCGAATACATGCTGTATCAGGCCCTGCTCGGCGCCTGGGATCCCGATGATGCCTCGCTCGCCGCCCGCATCCAGGCCTACGCGCTGAAGGCCGCGCGCGAGGGCAAGCAGGAAACCAGCTGGCTCAATCCGCACCAGCCTTACGAGGCCGGCGTGAAAGCCTTTGTCGAACGAATCCTCGATCGCAAGACCGCACCCGAATTCCTCGATGCGCTGGGGACGCTGGCGCGGCGCACCGCGCTGATTGGCGCGCTGAATTCGCTCAGCCAGATCACGCTGAAGGCAACCATGCCGGGCGTGCCGGATTTCTACCAGGGCACCGAAGGCTGGGATCTTTCGCTGGTCGATCCGGACAACCGCCGCCCGGTCGACTTTGCCGAACGGACAGGAATGCTCGCCGCACTGGAGACGCCGGATTGGGATGCCCTGGCGCAAGACTGGCGCGACGGCCGTCTCAAATTCGCATGGACGCGGCATCTGCTCCGGCTCCGCAACGAGATGGCCGATGTGTTCACCAGCGGCGACTACGTGCCGCTCGCGGTCAGCGGCCCGCACCGCGATCACGTCATTGCCTTCGCGCGGCGCCATGGCCGCGAGGCGGCCATCGTTGCGGTGGCAAGATCATTCGCCCCATTCACGCAAGGTGGCCGCAGCTGGCCGCGCCCCGAAGCTTTTGAGGGTGAACTCGACGCGGCTGGATATGCACTCAGGGATGGCGCAACCAGGATTCAGCTCCCGGCGCTGTTCGCCAATCTTCCGGTCGCGGTGCTAAAGGCCAAGGCCGCAACGGCGTCGAAACCAACCTCAAAACGAGCGCGCTCGCATGCCTAAAGCGCGATGAGATTGGGTTGAATCCTCATCGCGCTTTAGCTCCTTTGAGCATGATCTTTTCGGAAAACCGCTTCACACTTTTCCGGATCATGCTTTAGCGTCCTGCTTCAGCGCTTGGTCAGCAGCAATTTCCCGCGCTTCTGGATCGCCACCTGCGCGACCTCGGCGAACCGTTGCAGCAGCCACGGCAGCGTCACCTCGACGCGCACATGAGTATCCTCGACATCGACATGCCCGGCCGCGACCTGCCCCAGCGCCCGGATGCGAAAGCTCATCCGGTTGCCGTCCCAGCGCTCCTCGTCGACGCTCATGACCGGCAGGTTCGCCGTCGCGCGCGACAGGCCCGTTTTCAAGCGGCGCATCGCCTCGTCGCGGCCGAGGCTATGGGGTATCGAAACGATCAGCGGCGCCGACATTGCGATGCACTCCTCTGTGGATTTCGTTGATGTAGTTCTGTTCCAAGGCAAACGGAAGAACCACACAGTTTTATCGCGCCGCCAACTCCGGAACCTTCACAGTTACGGGTTGTTTTCCTTCCCGAAGGGCAGAAACGAGACGAGCCCGCGGGGCTGAGGAGACGGTAGATGTCAATTGGAACGATCATTCTCATCATTCTGGTCATTGCGCTGCTTGGCGGCTTCAGCGGCATCGGCGGCGGACCGTTTTACGGCACCGGCTATTACGGCGGCGGCGGGCTCGGCCTGGTCGTCGTGATCCTGCTGATCCTGCTCCTGATGGGACGACTGTAGCGCGTGGCGGCACTGTGCCCGATCCACATCAACGACTGTCATCACCCGCGCAAGCGGGTGATCCAGTATTCCAGAGACGCTTGCGATTGAACCGATAAGCCGCGGCGTACTGGATACCCCGCTTCCGCGGGGTATGACGAACCAAGCCAGCGGCACGAGTCGTGCCCAACCGTTTCTACTGCGCCGCGAGCTTCTTCATCGCCGACTTGATCGACGAGGCCGCGTCCTCGTAGCCATCCCAGGCCTTCGTCTTCGCGAGCAAGGCCGGCACGGCGCGTAGCGTGAATTTCTTCGGATCGAGATCACCGCGCAGCTGCGGCCAGGTCAGCGGCATCGACACCGTCGCTCCCGGACGCGCCCGCGGCGACAACACCGCGACCGCCGTCGACATCCTGTCGTTGCGCAAATAGTCGAGGAAGATTTTTCCCGTGCGCTTGGCCTTGGACATGTTGATCAGATAGCGCTCGGGATCGTCCTGCGCCATCCACTGGCAGACCGCCTGCGCGAACGCCTTGGCCTCCTTCCACGTCACCTTGTCCCTGCTGCCTGCGAGCAGCGGTGTGACGACGTGCAGCCCCTTACCGCCGGTGGTCTTGCAGAAGCTTTCGAGACCGACCGCGGTCAGCCGCTGCCGCATGTCCTTGGCGGCATCGATCACGTCGGTGAATGCGACATCGGGCGCGGGATCGAGATCAAACACCAACCGGCCCGGCGTGTCATAGGCATCGGGCGCGCAATTCCAGGGATGCAGCTCGAGGCCGCCGGCCTGCGCGACCGCCGCCAGGCCCTCAACCTGGTCGATCTGCAGATAGGGTTTGCGGTCACCCGAGACCTTCGCAAGCTTGAGGAGTTTTGATGTGCCGGCCATCGCATGACGCTGGAAGAAGGTCTCGCCCTTGATGCCGTCGGGCGCACGCACGATCGAGCACGGCCGGCCCTTGAGATAGGAGATCATCCATTCGCCGACCGCCTCGAAATAGTTGGCGAGGTCGAGCTTGGTCACCGGCTCGCCATCGCCCGCATCAGGCCACAGCGCCTTGTCCGGATGCGAGATGACGACGCCCATCACCTCGCTGGACGCCTTCCCGGTGCCCTTCTTCGCCACGCCCTTGGCCATCGGCTTCACCACTTTGGTTACAACCGGCCGCTCGGCCTCGACTTCGTGCGCCGGCTTGTCCTGGCGCAGGCCCTTGAAGGCGGCCTGGCGGATATTGCCGGCGTCGGTCCAGCCGGCGAACTCGATCTCGGCGACCAGCTCCGGCTTCAGCCAGTGCACGTCGCGGGTCTTCTTCGGCGCGTCCTTGCCGCCGAACGGGCTCTCGTCCGCCTCCGCCGCCTTCAGCGCCGGCATGATGCGGCGGACGGTGTCCTGGCCGAAGCCGGTGCCGACGATACCGACAAACGCCAGATGATCGCCGCGATAGACGCCCGCCATCAGCGAGCGGAATTTTCCATTAGTGGTCTTCCAGCCGCCGAGCACCACCTCATGGCCGGCGCGGATTTTTGCCTTGGTCCAGTCGTCGGAGCGGCCGGAACGGTAGGCACCGTCGAGCCGCTTGGAGACGATACCTTCGAGGCCGAGCTTGCGCGCGGATTCCAGCACCGCCTCGCCGCGCTGCTCGAAATGTTCGACATAGCGGATCAGAGGGTTCTTGCCCTTGCGCGCCGCGAGCAATTGCTTCAGCCGCGTCTTGCGCTCGGCGAGCGGCAGCGGGCGCAGGTCCTCGGTGCCGGCGAACAGCAGGTCGAACGCGTAGAAGATCAGCCGATCCGTCTTGCCGTCGGAGAGCGCGGCCTGCAGCGTCGAAAAATGCGGCGTGCCGTTCTTGTCGAGCGCGACGATCTCGCCATCGATCAGCGCGTCGGGCAGCTTCTCCGCCTCCTTCACGATCGCGCCGAACTTGGCGGTCCAGTCGAGCCCCTTGCGCGTCTTCAGCACGGCCTCGCCGTCTTCGACACGGAGCTGCACGCGGTAGCCGTCGAACTTGATCTCGTGGCACCAGCCCGTGCCATTTGGTGGAGACTCGACCGCGGCGCAGAGCTGCGGCGCGACGAAATCGGGCATCTCCGATACCTGCTTCGGTTTCGCCTGCCGCGCCACTTTCAGCCGCTCCTTGGGCGCCGGCGCCTTGGTCCTGGCGCGCGCGTCCGCAGCCATGCCGTGGTTGGACTGCCAGACCGCGTCAGCCTTGGCCTTGCCGTTACCCTTGGCCAGCATGAACGGCTTCGGCGCCCGGCCCTTGCCGGCCGCGATCTGCGCCATCGAGCGTCCGGAGGCGACCGAACGGTCCTCGTCGAGGATCTCCTCGCCGTTGCCGTCAACGGCATATTCGTCGCGGTGCTTGATCAGGAGCCAGTTGGTGCGCTTGCCGCCGAAGCGGTCGCCCTTCATCCGCACCAGCACCCAGCTGCCGTGCAGCTTGTCGCCCTCGAGCGTGAACTTCAGGTCGCCTTTCTTGAAGCCGCGTTCGGGATCGTCCGATTCCCAGGTGCCGCGATCCCACAGTTGCACCGTGCCGCCGCCATACTGGCCGTCGGGAATGGTGCCTTCGAAATCACCATAGTCGAGCGGATGATCCTCGACCTCGACCGCCAGTCGCTTGTCATGCGGATCGAGCGAGGGCCCGCGCGTCACCGCCCAGGACTTGAAGACGCCGTCGAATTCGAGCCTCAGGTCGTAATGCAGCCGCGTCGCGTCGTGCTTCTGGATGACGAAGCGCCGCTGCTTGCTAGGTGCGACCTTGACGTCGCCCGCCGGCTCGCTGGTCTTCTCGAAGTCGCGCTTCTTGCGATAGGTGGACAGGTTTCTCAGCGACACAACAAACCTCGGCAAACCCTCGGCGCAAACGACGGCCGCCGCCTCCGTGCGGCCATCAGGAACCAAAACCCACGGTATCCGTTCAAGTTCCAAACTCAAGCTGTTTGGAGGCGATCATGGCCGCTCCCCGCGCCTACTGGAAAGGCACGCTCAAGCTCTCGCTGGTGTCATGCCCGGTGGCGCTCTACCCGGCCTCGACCGCGGTCGAGAAGACCCGCTTCCACATGATCAACCGGGAGACCGGCAACCGGCTGAAGCAACAGATGGTCGATACCGAGACCGGCGACGTCGTCGAGGGCGATCAGAAGGGCCGCGGCTACGAGGTCAGCAAGGGCAAATATGTCGAGATCGAGAAGGACGAACTCGAAGCGGTCCAGATCGAGAGCAACCATACCATCGACATCGACAGCTTCGTGCCCGAGGGCGAGATCGACAAGCGCTATCTCGACCACCCCTATTATATCAGGCCCGACGGCAAGGCCGGCGTCGACGCGTTCACGGTGATCCGCGATGCCATGAAGGATCAGGACCGCGTCGCGCTGGCGCGGATCGTGCTGACCAACCGCGAGCATGTGATCGCGATCGAGCCGCTCGACAAGGGTATGCTCGGCACCACCTTGCGCTACCCCTGCGAGCTGCGCGATGCCGACGATTATTTCGACGACATCAAGAGCCCGAAGGTCACGAAGGACATGATCGAGCTCGCCGGCCATATTCTCGACAGCAAGGCCGCGCATTTCGATCCGTCGAAATTCAAGGACGAGTATGAGACCACGCTGAAGGCCCTGGTCCGCCGCAAGGCGGCCGGCAAGCCGATCAAGGCCGCCGAGCGCGAGGAGAAGCCAAGCAACGTCGTGAGCCTGATGGACGCGCTGCAGCAGAGCCTGAAGGGCGGCAAGAGCGGCGCACGGCGCTCGCGCTCCACCGCGCGCCGCCCGACCGCGCATCGCCGCGCCGCCAAGAAGGCGCACCGGTCAAGCGCGCGGCGACGCAAGGCGGGGTAAGTCGGATTTTAAGCATCATGCCCGGGCTTGACCCGGGTATCCATCGACTTGGTCAGAACGACGTGGATGGTCGGGTCAAGCCCGGCCGTGACGAAGCAGGCAGCCTAGCCCTACTACTTCTTCGAGCTCTTCCGCTTCTTGGCCGTCTTGTTGGCAGTCTTGCGCTTCTTCGCCGTCTTCTTCTTGGACGCCTTCTTCGGCACCTTCTTGCCCTTGGCGCGCGCCTCGGACAGGCCGATCGCGATCGCCTGCTTGCGGCTCTTCACCTTCTTCTTGGAGCGGCCGCTGCGCAGCGTGCCGGCCTTGCGTTTCTTCATCGCGCGCTCGACATCACGCGATGCCTTCCGCGAATATTTCCTGGCCATGGGTTGTCTCCCGCTAACGGAAAACAAGCCTCGATGGCAGCGAAAGTTCCGTTTGGTGTCGTCGGGCGACGGCACCAACGTAGCCCGCATGAGCGCAGCGACATGCGGGAGATGCCCCGGATATCGCTTCGCTCATCCGGGCTACATGTTAGTCCGCTGCGCGCAGCCGATAGCCGATGCCGGTCTCGGTCAGCACGAATTGCGGACGCTCCGGGTCGGCCTCGATCTTCTGGCGAAGCTGGCGCACATAGACCCGCAGATATTGCGCGTCGGTCAGCTCGTCCCACAATTCCTTCAAGAGGAAGCGGTGGGTCAGCACCTTGCCGGCATGCTGCACCAGCACGCGCAGCAGGTCATATTCCTTCGGCGACAGCTTGATCTCCTTGTCGCCGACCTTGACGATCCGGCGCACCAGATCGACCGAGAGATCGCCGGATCGGAACACCGGCCGCTCGCCCTGCACCTGCAACTGATGGCGCAGCGCCGCGCGCAGCCGCGCCAGCAATTCGTCCATGCCGAACGGCTTGGTCAGATAGTCGTCGGCGCCGAGGTCGAGCGCCTGCACCTTGCCGGCCTCGTCGCCGCGGCTCGACAGCACCACGATCGGCACGCTCTCGTTGCGGCCGCGGATCATGCGCAAGAGATCGTGGCCCTGGATGTCGGGCAATCCGAGGTCGAGGATGATCAGCGCCGGCCCCTCGGCCAGCATCTCCAGCGCCAGCTTGCCGTTGGATGCCTCGAGAATGTCGTAGCCCTGCGTGCTCAGCCCCATCCGCAGCAGCTTGCGGATCGGCGGCTCGTCGTCGATGACCAGGACCTTGATCGGCGTGGCGTTCATGCAGCAGTGTCCAGCGCGTTGGTGTCGGCGGGGATCGGCAGGCGGATGGTGATGACGGCGCCGCTGCGGTCGGCGCGGTTGGCCGCCGCGATCGTGCCGCGCATCGCCTCGACGAAGCCGCGCGAGATCGCAAGCCCTAGGCCGGTGCCGGGACGAACGTGGTCGCCCTTCTCGGCGCGATAGAATTTGTCGAACACGCTTTCGAGCTCGGCCACGGGAATCCCGTTGCCCTCATCGAGGATCTGCAGCGCGATCGTGTCGCGGTCGCGGGCGCCGCGGATCGAGATCGTGGTGTCTGATGGGGCGTATTTGGCGGCGTTGTCGAGCAGGTTGAACAGCACCTGCTCGAACAGCACGGCGTCGAGCTCCAGCATCGGCAGGTCGGCCGCGAGCTCCAGCGACACCCGGTGATGCACCAGGATCTTGCTCGCCCGTCGCAGCGCGCTGCCGACGATCTCGCCGACGTCGTGCCGCGCCGTGTTGGGCACGATCGCGCCGGATTCCAGCTTGGTCATGTCGAGCAGATTGGCGATGAACCGATTCAACCGCTCGGACTCGTCGATCACGGTGGCGAGCAGATCATGCTTCTGCGCATCGCTCAGGTTGGCGCCGAGGTCGCGCAGCGCCGACGCCGAGCCGAGCACCGAGGCCAGCGGGGTCTTGAGATCGTGCGAGATCGAGGTCAGGAGCGCGCCGCGCAGCCGGTCGGATTCCACCGTGCGCTTGACGCGGTCCATGTCCTCGACCAGCAGCACGCGCTCGATCGCCAGCGCGCCCTGGTCGACCAGCGCATCGAGCAGCCGGCGCTGGTCCGGTGTCAGCAAGGGCCCGGTGCGGTCGTCATCGATGCCGATCACCCCGATCGGACCGCGGCCGGTGCGCATCGGCAGGAACAGCCGTTTTCCCCCCGGCAGCGTGTCCGAGCCGCGGCCGGCCGGGCGATCGTTGCCCCAGGCCCAGTTGGCGGCGGCGAGATCGGCCTGATCGAGCTGATCCTCCGGCGGATAGCCGCTCTTGACGGTCAGCATCCCGTCCTCCGGCAGCAGCAGCACCACGCGCACCTTGAGCATCAGCGCGATCTGGTAGGCGGTCGCCCACAGCACGTCGTCCAGTGTCGCGGTGCCGGCGAGCTTGCGGCTGAAGGCGTAGAGCGATTCGGTGGTGCGGACGCGGCTGATCGCGGTGTCGGCCTGGGTGCGCACGCGCGCCGCGACGTTGGAGACCAGAAGCGCGATCAGCATGAAGAAGAAGAACGCCGCGACATTGGTCGGGTCGGTGATGGTGAAGGTATAGACCGGCGGCAGGAAGAAGAAATTGTAGCACAGCGAGGCCGCGACGCTCGCCAGCAGCGACGGCCCGAGGCCGTAGCGCGCCGCGGCGCCGACCACGGCGGTGAGGAAGACGAGGTCGACATTCTCGATGCCGAAAAACGGCTGGATCAGCTTGGCCGCGCCGAGCCCGAGCGCCGCCAGCAGCAGCGCCATCAGATAGGGCCGCGGATTGAACGCCTCCTGCCGCTGCGCGGTCTGCACCGCCGCCTTGCCGACCGGCAGCTCGTCGCCGGCGATCACGTTGACGCTGATATTGCCGGCGCGGCGCACCAGATCGTGCACGACGGATCCATGCGTCAGTTCGAACCAGCGCGAGCGCGTCGACTTGCCGATGATGATCTGGGTGACGTTGTTGGCCTGGGCGAAATTGATGACGTCGTCGGCGATGCGGCGGCCGACGCCGGGAAGCGTCAACGCCTCGCCGCCGAGCGATTCCGCGAGCCGCATGGTGTCGGCCAGCCGGTCGCGCTGCTCGTCGCTCAGTTGCAGGCTGCGTCGCGTCTCGATGCTGACCGCGGTCCATTGCGCATGCAGCCGGTCGGCGAGACGCTTGGTGTAGCGCACGAGGCCGGCCGCGCGCGGATCCTCGCTCAGGCACACCAGGATGCGCTCGCCGGCGGCCCAGGGTCCGGCAATCGCATTGGCCTGCATGTGGTTGAGCAGCTGCTCGTCGACCCGCTCGGCGGTGCGGCGCAGCGCCAGCTCGCGCAGCGCGGTCAGATTGCCTGGCGAGAAATAGTGTTCCAGCGCCCGCTCGGCTTGTCTCGGCACATAGACCTTGCCCTCCTTCAGCCGCTGGATCAGATCGTCGGGCGTCAGGTCGATCAGCTCGATCGCATCGGCGCGATCGACCACCGAGTCCGGCACCGTCTCGCGCACCCGCACATGGGTGATCTGCGCGACGACGTCGTTGAGGCTCTCGATGTGCTGGATGTTGATCGCGGTGTAGACGTCGATGCCGTGCGACAGCAGTTCCTCGACGTCGAGATAGCGCTTGGGATGCCGGCTGCCCGGCGCGTTGGTATGGGCGAGCTCGTCGACCAGCGCCAGCTGCGGCCGCCGCGCGATCAATGCGTCGAGGTCCATCTCCTCGAGCGTCTGGTCGCGGTAGGCCAGCCGCTTCCGCGGCAGCACTTCGAGACCCCTAAGCAACGCCTCGGTCTCGATCCGGCCGTGGGTCTCGACGACGCCGACCACGACGTCGACGCCCGCCTTGAGGCGGGCGTGAGCGCTCGAGAGCATCTCGTAGGTCTTGCCGACGCCGGGGGCGGCGCCGATGAAGATCTTCAGCCGTCCCGATCGATCGGTCTCCCGGCGCGCCGCCTCCAGCAGCGCATCCGGCGAGGGTCGTTTGTCAGGGTCGCGCTGATTGGCCATACCGCAATATAGTCATCCTGCGAGAGACAGCCTACTCCCCTATTTTGCGTTTGCCGCGTCGAGCGCCAGGTTGAGCGCAAGAACGTTAACGCGGGGCTCGCCGATCACGCCGGCGAAGCGGCCCTTCGTGTTCTGCGTCACCAGCTCGCGCACCGCGTCCTCGGACATGCTGCGCGCCTTGGCGACCCGCGGGACCTGGAACAGCGCGGCGTCCGGCGAAATATCCGGATCGAGCCCGCTGCCCGACGTGGTCACGAGATCGACCGGCACGCGGGCGGACGGGTTCTCCGCCTTCAGCTTCTCGACATCCTCCTTGACCCGGTCGTTCAGCGCCTTGCTGGTCGGACCGAGGTTGGAGCCGCCGGAATTGGCCGCGTTATAGGGCGCCGGCACGGTCTTCGTGGAGTCGTTCGGATCGGGCGCGACCGTCGCCGACGGCCGGCCGTGGAAATATTTGTCCTCCTTGAACTCCTGCCCGATCAGGGCGGAGCCGATCACCTTGCCGTCCTGTTCGATCAGGCTGCCTTGCGCCTGCCGCGGAAAGATGACGCCGGCAATCCCGGTGATGGCGAGCGGATAGGCAAGGCCCGTAATCGCGGTCAGCAGGACCAGCACGAGGATGGCGGGGCGGATTTCTCTCAACATGATTGCGGCTCCTTAAGCCAGGCCCAAAGCGGCGACGACGAGATCGATCGCCTTGATGCCGATGAACGGGATGATGATGCCGCCCAGGCCGTAGATCATCAGGTTGCGGCCGAGCAGCGCGCCGGCACCGACCGCGCGATACTTGACGCCCTTCAGCGCCAGCGGGATCAGCGCGATGATGATCAGCGCGTTGAAGATGATCGCCGACAGGATCGCGCTCTGCGGGCTCGCCAGGTGCATCACGTTCAGCACCTGGAGCTGCGGATAGAACGCGAGGAACATCGCCGGGATGATCGCAAAGTACTTCGCGACGTCGTTGGCGATCGAGAACGTGGTCAGCGCGCCGCGGGTCATCAGCAGCTGCTTGCCGATCTCCACCACCTCGATCAGCTTGGTCGGATTGGAATCGAGGTCGACCATGTTGCCGGCTTCACGGGCAGCCTGCGTGCCGGTGTTCATGGCGACGCCGACATCGGCCTGCGCCAGCGCCGGCGCGTCATTGGTGCCGTCGCCGCACATCGCGACCAGCTTGCCCTTGGACTGCTCGTCGCGGATCAGCTTGAGCTTGTCCTCGGGCGTTGCCTGCGCCAGGAAGTCGTCGACGCCGGCCTCGGCCGCGATCGCCGCCGCGGTCATCGGGTTGTCGCCGGTGATCATCACGGTGCGGATGCCCATGCGGCGCAGTTCGGCAAAGCGCTCGCGGATGCCGCCCTTGACGATGTCCTTGAGATGCACGACGCCGAGCAGCTTGCCGTCCTTGGCGACGGCCAGCGGCGTGCCGCCGGCCTTGGCGATCTCGTCGGCGATCGACTGGATCTCGCGCGCTTCGGCGCTCATCGTCGCCGCGACCGCGCGGACTGTGTTGCCCGAGGCGACGGTGCGGGGCGAGCCGCCGTCGACATAGGCGAGGATGGCGTCGACCGCGCCCTTGCGGACCGACGAGGAGCCTGCATCGATGCCGCTCATGCGGGTCTGCGCGGTGAACGGCACGAAGGTCGCGGCCAGCTCATGCATGTCGCGGCCGCGAATGCCGTATTTCTCCTTGGCCAGCACCACGATCGAGCGGCCTTCCGGCGTTTCGTCGGCGAGCGAGGCGAGCTGCGCCGCGTCGGCGAGGTCCTGCTCCGAGACGCCGCGGATCGGACGGAATGCGGTCGCCTGGCGGTTGCCGAGCGTGATGGTGCCGGTCTTGTCCAGCAGCAGCGTATCGACGTCGCCGGCAGCCTCTACCGCGCGGCCGGACATCGCCAGCACGTTGAAGCGCACCAGGCGGTCCATGCCGGCGATGCCGATCGCCGACAATAGCGCGCCGATCGTGGTCGGGATCAGCGTCACGAACAGCGCCACCAGCACCACGACCGAGATCGAGCCGCCGGCATAGGCCGCATAGCTCGGGATCGTCACCGTGGCGAACACGAAGATGATGGTGAGACCCGCCAGCAGGATATTGAGCGCGATCTCGTTCGGCGTCTTCTGCCGCTCGGCGCCCTCCACCAGCCTGATCATGCGGTCGATGAAGGTCGAGCCTTGCGCTGCGGTGATGCGGACGCGGATCCAGTCCGACAGCACCTGGGTGCCGCCGGTGACCGCGGAACGATCGCCGCCGGACTCGCGGATCACAGGCGCGGATTCACCGGTGATCGCCGCTTCATTCACCGAGGCCACGCCCTCAATCACCTCACCGTCGGACGGGATGTTGTCGCCGGCCTCGACCAGCACGACGTCGCCGACCTTCAGCGAGGTGCCGGGCACCATGCGATAGGTCCGGTCGGTGCCGGTGAGCAGCTTGGCCTGGCTCTCGGTGCGGGTCTTCTTCAGCGATTCCGCCTGCGCCTTGCCGCGGCCCTCAGCGACGGCCTCGGCGAAGTTGGCGAACAGCACCGTGAACCAGAGCCAGAGGATGATCTGGAAGGTGAAGCCGAGATTGGCGCTGCCGGTGACGAGGTCGCGGACGAAGATCACCGTGGTCAACGCGGCCACGACCTCGACCACGAACATCACGGGATTCTTCGCCATCAGGCGGGGATCGAGCTTGACAAAGGCCGAGCGGATCGCCGGCACCAGGATCTTCGGGTCGAACATGGTCGACGCCGTCACCTGCTTTTGCAGTCTTGTGGTTTCCATGGTTGTCACTCCGGACAATTCGATCAGAACAGGGTGTTGGCGTTCATCGCGAGGTGCTCGACGATCGGCCCGAGCGCCAGCGCCGGGAAGAATGTGAGACCGCCGATGATCAGGATCACGCCGATGACGAGGCCGACGAAGAGGCCGCCGGTGGTCGGGAAAGTGCCCGCCGAGGCCGGGATCGACTTCTTCTCGACCAGCGAACCCGCGATCGCCATCGCCGGCACGATCATGAAGAAGCGGCCGACGAACATCGCGGAGGCGAGCGTCAGATTGTAGAACAGGGTGTTGCCGGTCAGGCCCGCGAAGGCCGAGCCGTTATTGCCGGTCGCCGAAGTAAAGGCGTACAGCACCTCAGTGAAGCCGTGCGGGCCGGAGTTCGCCATCGAGGCCACCGCCGACGGCAGCACCACGCCGACCGCGGTCCAGCCGAGATACATCAGCGGCAGCACCAGGATCGCGAGCATCGCCATCTTGACCTCGCGCGCCTCGATCTTCTTGCCGACATATTCCGGGGTGCGGCCGACCATCAGGCCGGCGACGAAGATCGCCAGCACGACGAACAGCAGCATGCCGTAGAAGCCGGCGCCGACGCCGCCGATGATGACCTCGCCGAGCTGCATGTTGATCAGCGGGATCATGCCGCCGAGCGCGGTGAAGCTGTCATGCATGGCATTGACCGCGCCGCAGGAGGCCGCGGTGGTGACGACGGCGAACAGCGAGGATGCGACGATGCCGAAGCGGACCTCCTTGCCCTCCATGTTGCCGCCGGTGAGGCCGAGCGCGTGCAACGCAGTGGTGCCGTTGGCTTCCGCCCAGTAGGTGACGGTGACGCCGGCGACGAACAGGATGCCCATCACGGCGAAGATCGCCCAGCCCTGACGCTCGTTGCCGACCATGCGGCCGAACACGTTGGTCATCGCGGCGCCGAGCGCGAAGATCGAGACCATCTGCACGAGATTCGACAGCGCCGTCGGGTTCTCGAACGGATGCGCGGCGTTGGCGTTGAAGAAGCCGCCGCCATTGGTGCCGAGCATCTTGATCGCGACCTGCGAAGCCACCGGACCGAGCGCGATGGTCTGCTTGCCACCCTCCAGCGTGGTCGCGTCGACATAGGCGCCAAGCGTCTGCGGCATGCCCTGCCAGACCAGGAACAGCGCATAGACGATGCAGATCGGCAGCAGCACGTAGAGCGTGCAGCGCGTGACGTCGACCCAGAAATTGCCGACCGTGCGCATCGACGAGCGGGTGAAGCCGCGGATCAGCGCCATCGCCAGCGCGATGCCGGTCGCCGCCGACAGGAAGTTCTGGTGGGTCAGGCCGACCATCTGGACCAGATAGGACAGCGTGCTCTCGCCGCCGTAGTTCTGCCAGTTGGTGTTGGTGATGAAGGAGATCGCGGTGTTGAAGGAGAGATCCTCCGATACCGCCGACTGTCCGGCTGGGTTGAACGGCAGCACTGCCTGCAGCCGCATCAACCCGTAGATGATGGCGAAGCCGCCGACGTGGAACAGCAGCATGGCGACCGTATAGGTCAGCCAGTGCTGCTCGCGCCGCTCGTCGACGCCGCCGACCCAGTAGATGCCGCGCTCGACCGGGCGCAGCACGGGCGATAGGAAGGTGCGCTCGCCATTGAACACGCGGGTCATGTACCAGCCGAGCGGTTTGACCAGCGCGGCAACGATCGCGCAAAACAGAATAATTTGAATCCAGCCGATGACGGTCATTGCGTCAAACCTTTCGAATGGGAGCGAAGCGCAGCATCGACGCGAACAAGCCGAGCAACAGCCCGGTCAGCATCGCGTCGGCTAACAGAATTGTGCAAAGCGTGAGCATCGCGGGCCGCCTAGAAGCGTTCGGGCCGCAGCAATGCGTAAGTGAGGTAGAACAGCAGGCCGAGCGAGACGAGGCCGGCGAGCGAATAATCGAAGATCATCGCCGCCTCCATTACAGCCGTTCGCAGGCGTAGGCGTAACCGATGCCGGCCGCGAAGAAGCCGACCGCAAGCGCCGCCATGAGAATGTCCATCATGAGTGACTCCTATGCATCCGAGGGAGCGCGGGGCGACCGTATAAGCGCTCCGCGCCGGATGGCCGTGAGGTGCCATCCGGGGCATAGGTTTTCGAGAGGTGGCGAATAAGGACGTTATAGGAATCGTATAAAGGCGGCAGGCGACTCTCCGCAGTCGTCCTGGCGAAAGCCAGGACCCATAACCACAGGTCCGAGTTTTGCGATGGCTGGGGCCCCAACCTGATCTCACAAGCAGATTCGGAGGTAATGGGTCCTGGCTTTCGCCAGGACGACAACTTGGCCTTTATGGAATCCCTATATCTCCGTCCCTCGCCTCATCTCGTTTTCAAATGGCGGTCCGGCCATTTTTGGCTTGCGGCCAATGCCTTGAGCTTCAATTTCCTGGGCCGCGCAAGACGAGATGACGCCATGTCAGTGCTTTCCCAAAACACCTCCATCGATCTCGGCGAACGGCTGCGCGATGCCTATGCGGTGACAGCCGAATTCATGGCCGACATCATCAGCCAGACCTGCCGGCGCTTCCCGTCGGTCGGACAGAGCGGCAAGACCCACCGCGTCGAGCGCCTGATCCAGTCGGGCGCCTGGACCGACGCCGCGATCGCGCTGCTCGATCTGGAACTGCCGCAGTGGCAGATCCGCCGTCTGGTCTATGACGAGGGCGAGTGGCACTGCGCGTTGTCGCGCGAACGCGAGCTGCCCGATTGGCTCGACCAGTCGATCGAGACCCGCCACGCCGATCTTGCGCTCGCGATCCTCAGCGCCTTCGTCGAGGCGCAGCGGATCTCCTCACCCGATAGCCGAACCAGCGTGCCGACCGTCCGTCGCGACACGCCCGCGCTGTACGAGCCGCTGTTCGTCGACAATATCGGCTGAAGGCGGCGCGGCCGTGGATACCAAACAACCGCCGCGGCAGCTGCAGTCGGTCCAGGTCATGGTCCGGTTCGGCTTCCGGCTTGCCATCATGATCGGCTTTGCCGTGTTCGCCGGTGTCGGCTTCGGCAAGGGCCTCGTCACGCTGTTGTGGATGTCGGCCATGATCTGCGCCTTTGCCGGGATCGCCAAGCGCGAAATGCCGTTTGCCGCAAACCTCAACCACTGGGACGAGATGACCGCCTATGTCGCGCTGTGCGCGCTCGGCACCGGCATCGTCCAGCGTCTCTGAATCCATCCCGGAAAATCCTATGCCGCTCCTATGAAGTCGGCCGTCCTTCGCGCTCGATTTCATATCCGGCAAATCAGACATTGATCGCGTGACTGTGACTGAAGCGTTTTCGAGCGAACCGGATACCGGTTCGCGTTCGGAAAACGCGTCAGAACGAAAGAAGGACTACAACCGTGAAACTCGTCGAACCTCCCTCGTGTAGCGCCGCATCCACCATCGTCTTCATCGGCCGCAACCATCGCGGCCAGTGGGTCGCCCAGCAACAGAACGGCCTCTATGGCGGCCTGTTCGTCAACCGCGCCCAGGCCGTCAAATACGCGCTGTTCGAGAATGGCCAGCATCCCGAAATGATCGTCGAGCTGTCGCGAGAGATCGAGCTCGATATGCGCGGCGAGACCGCGAGCCTCCCCGCAAGCCGCGTGGCGTGAGCCGCCCATGACCTGGCAAACGGCTGCGAAAGCCGACACGGCCGCATGGCTGTCGGGCTTCATCCCCGATCTTCCGACCCCCTTCAGCCATCGGGGCGAAATCGACGCGGAAGCATTCAGCCGGCTGTGCGAACGCCAGATCGCGGCGGGTGCCACCGCGCTGGTGGTCGGCGAGACCGCCGGTGAAAGCGCGACGCTTGAGCCCGCGGAACGCGCGCAGCTCGTGCGTATCGCCGCAGGCGTCGCGCGCAAGCGGGTTCGCATCATCGCCGGCGCCGGATCGAACGCGACGGATCGCGCCGTCACATTCACCCGGTCCGCGGAAGCCGCCGGTGCCGACGCAGTCATGTCGGTCGTGCCCTATTACAACAAACCGATGCCACGGGGCACGGCGGCGCATTTCCGCGCCGTCGCCGCGGCCACCACGCTGCCCGTCATCCTGCACGACATTCCGTCGCGCACGGTGAAGCGCCTTGCCGACGAGACGCTGCTCGAGCTCGCCGCATCGCCGCGCTTCGTGGGATTGCGCGACGGCAGTGGTGACGTTGCCCGGCTGGCGCGCCTGCGCTCACGCCTGCCGGCGACATTCCGGATGCTGACCGGCGACGACGCCGCGTCGCTGGCCTGGCTCGCCGCCGGTGGCGATGGCTGCATCTCTGCCGTGACGAACGTCGCGCCCGATCTGTATGTGGCCGTTCACAGGCATTTCCGCGAGGGACGGTTGTATCAGGCGCGGGAGTTGCACCAGCGGCTGGTGCCGCTTGCGACCTTGCTGGAGCGCGAGCATCCCGCCGTATTGAAGTTCGCGCTGGCGCTTCTGGGATTCATGCAGCCGGCGACGCGGCTGCCGATCGTGCAATTGAACGGGTCGGCAAAGGCCGAGGTCTCGCAAGCGATGGCTGAGCTTGCCGACCAGTACCTCGCAGCCGCGCATTGAGATTTTGCCGACCCGACATAAGCCATCGCAATGCACAATGCGATCAGCACACGGTGCCCGTGACACGACGCCAACTTGAGGTTCCGAAACGGCGCCCCATATCCACGGCAAGGGAGTGCTTGCCGTGCACACCACCTTCAAGGCGGCCCTCGTTGTTGCGACCGTCCTGGTCGCTCTGGTTGTCTCCATCCGTCCCGGTCCGGCCGCGGACAACAGCCATCTTGCCCTGACCATTTCAATCGACGGGGCAATCGGGCCGGCAGCGGCCAGCTACGTCAAGGACGGCCTGGCCAAGGCCGCCGAGCGTCGCGCCGAAATTGTCATCCTGCGTTTGAATACGCCGGGCGGTCTCAGCACCAGCATGCGTGAGATCATCGCCGACGTGTTGGCCTCGCCCGTTCCCGTGGTCGGCTACGTTGCGCCATCCGGCGCCCATGCCGCGAGCGCCGGGACCTACATCCTCTATGCGACCCATCTCGCGGCCATGGCGCCCGGCACCAACATCGGCGCCGCGACGCCGGTGCAGATTGGCGGCCCGATACCGGGGCTGCCGGGCAGCACACCGGACAAGGGCGGCAAGGACCAGAAGGACGGCGGCCATCCGTCCGAAACCAAGGATGCCATGACGGCGAAGGTGACGAATGATGCCGTTGCCTTCATCCGCAGCCTCGCCGAATTGCGTGGCCGCAATGCCGACTGGGCCGAGAAGGCGGTGCGCGATGCCGCCACCCTCTCCGCCAACGCCGCGCTGCAAGCTAACGTCATCGATCTCACCGCACGCGATCCGGCCGATCTGCTCAGGCAGGTCGATGGCCGGACCATCGAGCTTCCCGGCGGCAAGACGCAACGCCTGGCGACCAGGGAAGCCGCGATCGAGGCCATCGATCCCACCTGGATCGCGCGCGCGCTCGCGGTCATCACCGACCCCAACATCGCATTCATTCTCCTGATGGTCGGCATCTACGGCCTGATCTTCGAGTTCATGTCGCCCGGTGCCGTGGCGCCGGGGGTTGTCGGGACGATCTGCCTGCTGCTCGGTCTCTACGCGCTCAACATGCTGCCGATCAACTACGCCGGCTTCGCCCTGATGCTGGTCGGGATCGCGCTGCTCGCAATCGAAGCCTTCAACCCGACCGTCGTGATCGGCCTCGGAGGAATCGTCGCCTTCGTGCTTGGAGCAGCCATGCTGTTTCGGATCGAGGCGCCCGGATACCGGCTATCATGGCCGGTCATCGGCATCGTCGCCGCGATGTTCACCGGGCTCATTCTCGTCGTGCTCGGCGCGCTCCGCCGCGCGCGCAAGGGCCCGGTGCGGATCGGTGCGCAAGCCATGCGCGGGCTATCGGCCGAGGTGCTCGACTGGTCCGAGACCACGGGTCACGTCTTCACCAACGGCGAACGCTGGCAAGCGCGCAGCACCGAGACGTTCACGGCGGGAGACACGGTCGAGGTCGCCAACATCATCGATTTGACGCTGGTGGTACGGCGCGCGCCGGCCTCCCCCGGCGAAGGAGGTACAGCATGATGCTTGATTATTTCACCTATGCGGCGATCGCGCTGCTGATCATCGTATTCCTGACCCAGGCCGTGCGCGTGCTGCGCGAATACGAGCGCGGCGTCATCTTCACGCTCGGCCGTTTCACCGGGGTGAAGGGCCCGGGCCTCATCATCCTGATTCCGGTGGTGCAGCAGCTGGTGAAGGTCGATCTCAGGGTGGTGGTGCAGGTGGTGCCGCCGCAGGACGTGATTTCGCGCGACAACGTCTCGGTCAAGGTCAACGCCGTGCTCTACTTCCGCATCGTCGATCCCGAGCGCGCCATCATCAAGGTCAGCGACTACATGGCTGCGACCAGCCAGCTTGCGCAGACCACGCTGCGCTCGGTGCTCGGCAAGCACGAGCTCGACGAGATGCTGGCGGAGCGCGACAAGTTGAACGCCGACATCCAGGAGACTCTCGACAGGCAGACCGACGTCTGGGGCATCAAGGTCACCGGGGTCGAGATCAAGGATATCGATCTCAACGAAACGATGGTGCGGGCGATCGCCAAGCAGGCCGAGGCCGAGCGGCTGCGGCGCGCCAAGGTGATCAACGCGATGGGCGAGCAGCAGGCCGCCGAGAAGCTGGTCGAGGCCGGCAGGATCCTTGCCCAGGAGCCGCAGGCGATGCAGCTGCGCTACTTCGCAGCGCTGCACGACATTGCCGGCGAACGCTCCTCGACCGTGGTCTTCCCGCTCCCGATGAACCTGCTCGATCATCTGGCGCCGCGACGTGAAGCGACGTGAACCAGGACCCTAGCTCCCGCGATGCTTGGCCCGCCACGCAGGTCCCGGACCGCGCATGTAATGCGCCTCGGGCCGGTAGCTGCTGATCGGCTCCTCGCCGATCCAGGCAAGAAATGTGAGCAGCCCTTCTGCGGCGCGGCGCGGCAGGGCAGCGATGAACGAAGCCGCGCGCATCTCAGTAGTCCCACTTCTCGCCGAGCACGACCGGCGCCCGTGGATATCTCTCGGCGTCGCCGCCGAGCATGCCGACATTGAGATGGGTCCGCGCCCAATCCTCGTGGCCGCGATGCAGCAGCAGCTCATTGCGCAGCCGATGAATCTTGGCGGCGGCGATCGCGCGGTGAACAGTCCTGAAGACGAGGCCGATCCGCCGGAACGTTCGCCGCAGCATCAAGGGCATGGCGCCGGCCGAACCGTGCGGCCGGGCATCGTGGTAATGGAGCAAGGTCATGTGCCACCTTCCCGTTTGGCGGCGCGCGCGAGCGCACCGCATCACGGCAAAAGATGCAGGGAAGGCCGTAGGAATTCGAGAGCAGCCGCAGCCCTGTCACATAGCCGCGGCATAAGCGTCCGGTCGCGGTCCGTGCACCGCGGCCATGCCGCAAATCGCGACATTTCGGACAATTTTACCCTAATCGGCCGCGTGAGGGGCCGGTTTACGGTCGGCGGCAAGACCGGTAACCTCGCCTCCCAATGCGACGTGGAGAGTACCCATGCGGCCCAAGGATCAGATCAACTGGATGCTGTCGGATGCGATCGAGGCGCTCGCCCGCGCCGAACGGTTGCACCAGAGCTTCCTCAATTTGCACCCGCGCGCCGGAAGCACCGAGCCGAGCTGGGAACCGCCGACCGACGTGATCGAGACCGAGGATGAAATCCTGATCCTGGTCGCGTTGCCGGGGGTCGATCCTGACGAGGTCGAGGCCGCGCTCGACGGCGGCACGCTGGTGATCTCCGGCCGCCGCACCCTGCCCCCTGAACTCCGCAACGCCCGCATCCTGCGCCTCGAACTGCCGCAGGGCCGGTTCGAGCGCCGCATCGCGCTGCCGACCGGCCGCTACACCATCAGCCGCTTTGCCGCGCATGGCTGCGTCGGCCTGCGGCTCGGAAAGTCGAGCTAAAGGATTTCGACATGGCTGCCTCAGACGTTTCAAGCCCAGCATCGACTTCGACGCCGATCCCGAGCGACGCGCTGATCATCGTCCCGGTGCGCAACACCGTGCTGTTTCCGGATGTCATCATTCCGATCACGATCGCGCGCGCGACGTCGATCGCCGCGGCCCAGCAGGCGGTGCGCGAGCAGCGGCCGATCGGCATCCTGCTGCAGCGCGATCCCGAGACCAACAATCCCGGTCCCGACGGGCTTTACCGCGTCGGCACAACAGCCAACATCGTGCGCTACATCACCGGCGCCGACGACACTCACCACCTGGTCTGCCAGGGCGTGCAGCGCATGCGCGTGCTCGACTATTTGCCCGGCACGCCGTTCCTCGCCGCCCGCGTGCTGCAGATCCCGGAGCCGACCACCACCTCGCCCGAGATCGAGGCGCGCTTCCTCAATCTGCAGCGCCAGGCGCTGGAGGCCGCGCAATTGCTGCCGCAAGTGCCGCAGGAGCTGATCGCTGCGCTGCAGGGCACCACCTCGCCGGCAACCCTCGCCGACCTTGCGACGTCCTACATGGACATCAAGCCGTCGGAGAAGCAGGACATCCTGGAAACCATCGATCTCGTGGCGCGGATGGACAAGGTGTCGCGTCACCTCGCCGAGCGCATCGAGGTGCTGAGGCTGAGCCAGGAGATCGGGCAGAAGACCAAGGCCGTGTTCGACGAGCGGCAGCGCGAGGCGATCCTGCGCGAGCAGATGGCAACGATCCAGCGCCAGCTCGGCGAAGGCGACGGCAAGGCTGCGGAAGTCGCCGAGCTGACCAAGGCGATCGCCGATGCCAAGATGCCGCCGGAGGCCGAAAGCCAGGCGCAGAAGGAATTGCGCCGCTACGAGCGGATGCCGGAGGCCGCGGCCGAGTCCGGCATGGTGCGCAGCTATCTCGACTGGCTGATCGACCTGCCCTGGAGCCTTCCGGAGGAGAAGCCGATCGACATCGCGGAGGCGCGCAAGATCCTCGACCAGGACCATTACGGCCTTGAGAAGATCAAGAGCCGCATCATCGAATATCTGGCGGTGCGCAAGCTCGCGCCCGGCGGCAAGGCGCCGATCCTGTGCTTCCTCGGCCCGCCCGGCGTCGGCAAGACCTCGCTCGGCCAATCGATCGCACGCGCGATGTCGCGGCCGTTCGTTCGTGTTAGCCTTGGCGGCGTGCATGACGAGGCCGAGATCCGCGGCCATCGTCGCACCTATATCGGCGCGCTGCCCGGCAACATCATCCAGGCGATCAAGAAGGCCGGTGCGCGCAATTGCGTCATGATGCTCGACGAGATCGACAAGATGGGCCGCGGCATCCAGGGCGATCCGTCGGCCGCGATGCTCGAAGTGCTCGACCCCGAACAGAACAGCACGTTCCGCGACAATTATCTCGGCGTGCCGTTCGACCTCTCGCGCGTCGTGTTCATCGCCACCGCCAACATGCTCGACGGCGTGCCCGGGCCGCTGCTCGACCGCATGGAGCTGATCAGCCTTGCCGGCTACACCGAGGACGAGAAGCTCGAGATCGCCAAGCGCTACCTGGTGCGGCGCCAGCTCGAGGCCAACGGAATCAAGGTCGAGCAGGTCGAGATCGATCTGGATGCGCTGCGGCTGATCATCCGCAGCTACACCCGCGAGGCCGGCGTGCGCAACCTGGAGCGCGAGATCGGCAAGGTGCTGCGCAACGTCGCGGTGCAGATCGCCGAAGGCAGCACCAGCCACGTCACGATCGCGCCGAAGGACATCGTATCGCTGCTCGGCCAGCCGAGGTTCGAGAACGAGATCGCGATGCGCACCAGCATTCCCGGCGTTGCCACCGGCCTCGCCTGGACCCCGGTCGGCGGCGACATCCTGTTCATCGAGGCGTCGCGCACCCCGGGCCGCGGCGCGCTGATCCTCACCGGCCAGCTCGGCGAGGTGATGCGCGAGAGCGTGCAGGCCGCGCTGACCCTGGTGAAGAGCCGCGCGTCCCAGCTCGGCATCGATCCCGGCGTGTTCGAGAAGAGCGACATCCACGTCCACGTTCCCGCCGGCGCGACGCCGAAGGACGGCCCGAGCGCGGGCGTTGCGATGTTCACCGCCCTCACCTCGCTGCTGACCGACCGCACGGTGCGCAGCGACACCGCGATGACCGGCGAGATCTCGCTGCGCGGCCTCGTGCTGCCGGTCGGCGGCATCAAGGAGAAAGTGGTTGCCGCCGCGGCTGCCGGTCTGACCCGCGTGATGCTGCCGGCGCGCAACAAGCGCGACTTCGACGACATCCCCGCCGGCGCCCGCGCCAAGCTGGAGTTCATCTGGCTCGAACGGGTCGACGAGGCGATCGCAGCAGCGCTGGAGGCCGCCAAGACGACGCCCGCCGCCGCGGAGTGATCGCGTCTCAAACGCAACAAGAGGGCGTGACGGCGATCGCTGTCACGCCCTCTTGCGTTGCAGATACCGGAGCGGTGCCGCTCAGCTCTTCCCCATGCATTCTTCGATGTAGAACCAGCGGTCGTCGCCGGTCAGGCCTTTCGACTTCACCTCGGCGCGGCAGGCCTTCAGCTTGGGCTTGTTGGCCTTCCACTTCGCCTTCATGTCCTTCAGCTTCTGCATGGTGAGCTTGACCTTCGACGGCTTGGCCTCGGTGGTCTGGGCTGACGCGGTGTGCAGCGAGCCGGCGAGAAGCAAGGCGGCCACAAGACAGCTTGCGGTACGAAACATGACTGAAATGTCCCTTGATTATCTGTTGAATTGAACGGCGTAGAGCTTCTTGTCTGGCGCGTTTTCTTCACGCGAACCGGCATCCACTTCGCCCGAAAACGCTTCGGGCCGCGCGCGGGATGCCAGATGTCCCGCGCGCGGCCCGGTCTGCGATCAGAGGATTTTGACCGCGCTGAGCAGCGTCATGTAGACGCCCCACGCCAGCGGAATGCCGACGAACAGCCAGAACAGCGCCGCCTTGGCGTCGAGCCCGCCAAACCCGATTCCGTAGGAACCGTGCGGTCCGGCCGCCGCGGCGCTGGCGCTCGCATCCTGCAGTTTGGCGACCTCGGCGTCGCTCATATGCCATTTCGGATCGACCGGCTTGATCAGGTAGTTGCAGATCAGGCCCGCGATCAGCATAGCGCACAGGATGTACATCGTGGTGTTGTAGAGCTGGTCGCGCGGCACGCCGGCGGCCAGCTGGAACTCGCGAATGTAGTTCACCACGACAGGACCGATGATGCCGGCGGTGGACCACGCCGTCAGCAGACGGCCGTGGATGGCGCCGACGAACTGGGTGCCGAACATGTCGGCGAGATAGGCCGGCACGGTGGCGAAGCCGCCGCCATACATCGACAGGATGATGCCGAAGCCGAGCACGAACAGAAGCTTCGATCCCATCGCGGCGAAGGTCGGCGCCAGCGCGTAGAGCGCGATGCCGAGGATGAAGAACGTGTAGTAGGTGTTCTTGCGGCCGATCTTGTCCGACAGCGACGCCCAGAAGAACCGGCCGCCGATGTTGAACAGCGACAGCAATCCGGCAAAGCCGGCCGCGATCGCCGCAATCTGCGCCTTCTGTCCGGCATCGAGCTGGTTGAAGCCGACATTGGGCAGGCCGATCAGCTTGCCCGCGAAGATCTCCTGCAGCATCGGCGAGGCCATGCCGATCACGCCGATGCCCGCCGACACGTTGAGGCAGAGCACCCACCAGATCAGCCAGAATTGCGGCGTCTTGTGCGCGTTGTCGAGATGGACGTGCTTGCTCGAGATCATCGCGTTGGCCTTCGTCGGCGGCGTCCAGCCCTCGGGCTGCCAGCCGGCCGGCGGAATGCGATAGCGGAACGCGCCGATCATCATGCACACGAAATAGATCGCGCCCATGGCGAGGAAGGTCTCCCAGACGCCGACCGAGGTCGGGGTCTTGAAGTAATTCATCAGCCTGTCGGCGAGCGGGGCGCCGATCATCGCGCCGCCGCCGAAGCCCATGATCGCCATGCCGGTCGCCATGCCGCGCCGGTCGGGGAACCATTTCACCAGCGTCGACACCGGCGAGATGTAGCCGAGGCCGAGGCCGACGCCGCCGATCACGCCGGAGCCGAGCCACATCAGCCAGAGCTGGTGTGTGTAGACGCCGAGCGCGCCGATCACGAGACCGCCGGCCCAGCACAGCGCCGCGACGAAGCCGGCCTTGCGCGGACCGACCTTCTCAAGCCAGCCACCCCAGATCGCGGCGGAGACGCCGAGGAGCACGAAGAACAGCGTGTACATCCACCCCAGGCTCGCGACCTTCCAGTCGCAGGTGGTGGTGAACAGCTCCTGCACCAGCGAGATGTCGGGGCACGCCTTCGGCGCGGTCAGGCCGATCGCGCGCGACAGCGGCAGCCAGAACACCGAGAAGCCGTAGGCCATGCCGATGCACAGATGGATGCAGAGCGCGGCCGGCGGCACCAGCCAGCGGTTGAAGCCGGCGGTCGCGATTGTATGTTCCTTGTCGAGGAAACCTGCACCTGACGCGGATACGCGTCCGGCGCTGCTCACTGTGGTCATTGACACCTCCCCTGCAGCCGCCATTACGACAGGCGCATCTGCGTCTTCGATCCCGTCTCAGCCCATTGCGGCCAGCGTCAGCCGGCTGCGCCGCACATTTCCTCAATGCGCCGGGACCAACCACGCACATTCCGGAAATGCTAACCCCCAATACGACCGGATATGCCCGGCCGTGCAGCCCGTGATCTGGACACAGGCCCAGTCGTTGTCCGTCGATGCGCCCACACTCGAGCACAACTCCATCACCACAACCCGGCGGACATTATCAATTCGCGCAGAATGGAAAATAGGTGTCGATAGGCAAAAGGTAGATATCAAGCTGCATCTAGCTGGTACGCGGCAACGCAGCATTCGAATTGCCTATCGCTCCATTGATCTTCTCGATCAAGAAGACGATCCGGGCGTCGCTGCGTTCGGTGATCTCGACCTTGTCGCCGGTCTCCTGGATCAGGGCCGGGATATCGATCACCGAAAGCGGATCGGTGCAATGCACCTCGAGGAAATCTCCCGCCGTCACGCTCCTGAGGGCCTTGCGCGTCTTCAGCGCCGGCAGCGGGCATTTCAGGCCGGTGAGATCGAGCTTCGTCGTTGTCATGGTTCGACCATGGCGAAGCCGTCCTGCATCGTCAACGCTGCCTCCTCATCCACTTCAGCCCACGGCCGGAGCCTGCGCGAGCACGTCGTCGACAGGGATCGCGGCGCGCAGCATCAATTCGGCAACGTCCTCGATGTCGTCGAGATGCGCGACCGGCAGCGTGGTTGCAACGGCGACGTCGCTGGCGATCCCGACCACGCGCGGGTCGTCGGGAAACAGCAGCGGCTTGCCGTTGGCGGCGCGGTACACCTCGATCTTGCTGACCGGCTCGCGCTTGAAGCCTTCGACCACGACCAGATCGACCTGCGCCATCTTGGCGAGCAGCTCGGGCAGCCGCGGCTCATCTGCGCCGCGCAGCTCGTGCATCAGCGCCCAGCGCCGCGTCGACGACACCAGCACCTCGGTCGCACCGGACTGCCGGTGCACCCAGGAGTCCTTGCCGGGCACGTCGACATCGAATTCATGGTGGGCGTGCTTGATCACGGAGACGCGCAGGCCGCGGCCCAGCAGGCAGGGGATCACCCGCGACAGCAGGGTGGTCTTGCCGGCACCGCTCCAGCCCGCGAGGCCAATCACTTTCATACGCGTCTCCGAAGACATACCAATCGTTAGGGCATCCACGCCTGCTGTTCCGCCCGACATGGATGGCCGGGACCAGCCGTGACGACGGAAGCCGCGACTTGCGCCCAACGCTGCTTATATCAGCCTTGGAGCAATGTCATGCCAGGCTTGCCGGCGGATGCGGATCGACTGGCTCGCTAGAGGACGGCCCTCGGAAACTCCTGCAGCAGCTGTGCCCACAGCACCGCGAACGCGATCAGGCCACAGGCCCCAAGCGCCGCGGTGAATCTCGGCAATCGGCCGATGGCGACGAGCAGCCAGGCCGGCAGGAAGAACAGGCCGAACACCATGCCGAGCGGAAACACCGCCAGCCACTGGAAGCCGGTGCCGTCGCCCGGCGGCACATGGGCGATGGCGTAGAAGGTGTAGAGCCAGAACAAGGTGCCGGCAGCCGCGATGAGCGCGGCGACTTTGCGAAAATTGACGGTGTCGAGTGCCATGACGGTTTGGTCGCCGCAATCGGCGAACCAGTTCACGAGCCGCCGCGCAAGTCCGGCTCGCCGAAGTCGGGCTCACCAAGTGCGGCTCGGCAGCGTCGGGCTGGCCCCGCGCGGCGCGCTATCCCGCAGGATCAGCCGGTCCGTTGACTGACCGGCCGCCCTGGCTTGGCAAGCCTTGCCGATCGGCTCTCTCTCGGGGGCTGGTCACGCATCCGCAGCCTCTTCCGCGGCCGCTGCGTATCGACTGCCAGCACTTCTTCCAGCGTTGTATTCCTAAAACGAAGCCTTCTTAACATCGCTCCGCTCCTCGAGCGGGTGGGAGCCCCATCGGTCGCTCAACCACCGACATCCGCAACAGGGCCCATGTCGGTGATAAGAGATAACCGGCGACGGGACGCTTTGCTCCAAGGCAACCACTGCATCCTTCGTCTGACGGCGCGCGATCCCGCTATCCACCGGATTTACCTCAAAATTTCCAATGCGCAGAGCGATTGGAACACGATAATGTGCACCGTGGAGGACCATGTATGCCTCGCTCACCTTCGATTGTGCCGCATTCAATCGACCACGACACCTATCTGGTGCTGAACGATTTTGGCCGACTGGGTCGTGCCTGGAGCGAAACCGATGAGGAAGGCACCGACCGGAAAACGCTGATCCGGCGCCTTTTGGACGATCAGTACAGCCGTCCGGTCCGCATCGTGGCCTTCAATACCAATGAAGGATGGTCGCGCGACGTCACGACCGACATTGCCGACGAGCTTCGGCGCCGTTTCGTCGAATACGAAGAGGTCCCGCGCTCCGTGCTGGAGTTCGTGGAGACGGCCATGCGGCACTGAGCTGGATCCGCAACGCACAGGCCCTCTCACAGCGCGATCGTTCGGCCCCGGCAAGCATGCGCCAAACGACAATTTTCCTAGCAATCTCAACGCGATTCGGCTGCCGCGCAGCGCCGCTCCGCCATAAGGCAATATTAAGAGCATTTGCCTTACCTGTTCTCCCGTTCAACGGGAGACCGGTCCAGTGCGCAATCGTGGTGGCGTTCGAGATGCCGTAAGCCTGACAAACCGGATTCTGGTCACGGCGATCTTTTTGGCATCGGGCGCGGCATCGCTGATCCTGCAGGTTCTCTGGTTCAAGCAACTGCAATTCGTGCTGGGAAGCGCGACCGTCTCCGTCAGCGTCACGGTGGCAAGCTTCTTTTTCGGTCTCTCGCTCGGCAGCGCCCTGGGAGGCCGGATCGCCGACACCGTCAGCCGCCCCCTGAAAATCTACGGGTTTCTCGAACTCGCCCTCGCCTTCGTTTCTCTCGCGGTCACCGCATTGCTGTCGCATTGGCCGACATGGGTGGGCTGGCTGTCACCGATGCTGGACCTGGAGTCTCCATTCCGGCTGCCTCTCATGGTCGCCGTGTCGCTCGCCATCTTGTCGCTGCCGACGATGTTGATGGGCGCGACCCTGCCCTTCCTGGTGAAATTCCTGACCCGCACACAAACCGACCTCGCCAATCGCATCGGTCTGCTCTACGGGTTCAACACGCTGGGCGCCGCCATCGGCACCCTGACTGTCGGCTTTGTGCTGATGGGCCTTTGGGGCATCGCAGGATCGAGCCTGGTTGCCGCAGCGCTGTATATCTGCGTCGGCGTTGTGGCCCTGTTCGTTGCGCGCGGCGCAAGCCCGCTCTTGCCGGTTGCGGCACGGGCGCCGGTGCAAACCGCCGCGACCGCGCGTGACAGGACGTCGATCCTAATCTGGATTTTCGCGTGCTCCGGTTTTGTGTCGATCGCCTATGAGGTCGTCTGGTTCCGATTCCTGACCAATGTCAGCACCTCGAGTGTCTACGCGTTCTCGGGCATGCTCGGCGTTTACCTGCTGGGGCTCGTGATCGGCGCCCTGATCTGCGCCAGGCTGCTCGCTCCCCGCAAGGATCAATTGCTGCGATACTTCGCCGTGACGCAGCTGCTGATCGCGGTTGCGGCCACGCTGACCGTCGGAATACTCGGCAAGGCGCGGACCATGGGAGTAGCGCTGTCTCCCGTCGTATCGGGCCTGCTTCCAGTCCCGGTGCAGGAGCTCTTGGGGGGTGACGTTTCATTCTTCTTGGTCTGCGCTGTTGCCCTGTTGCTGCCGACGACGCTGATCGGCGTCAGCTTTCCGCTGGCCAGCGAACTGACCGTGATGCAGATGAGCGCGCTGGGCCGCAGGATCGGCACGCTCTACGCCTTGAACACGATTGGCGGCGTCGTCGGCTCGCTGGCGGCGGGTTTTCTGCTGATCCCCTGTCTGGGCAGCCAGGGCGCGCTCACCGCGCTGATTGTCGTGAACGTCCTGCTTTTCGTCGCGACGACCGTGTCGCAGCCGGATCTTCTGAGGGAAAGGAGCCTGTGGCGGCAAGGGACGATCGCCGCGAGCGTCATCGCCGTAGCGCTGCTGCTCTTCACCCCACACTATCTGGAGCGGGTCCTGACCGCGATCGAAGGCGCCAATGTGCTCGAGTTGCGGGAAACCCGGCAAGCGACGTTTGCGGTGGTCGAGTATCGCGAGAAGGCAGCGGGCACGTATCAGCAGTTGGTGGTGAATTCGAAGAGCTATGCCAACAACCGTCCCGAGGGCAGACGCTACATGGCCGCGATGGGGCACTATCCCATTCTGCTGCACCAGGGCCCGGTTGAAACGGCTGTCGTCATTTGCATCGGGACCGGGACCACGGTGGGAGCGGTCAGCACCCATGAGGAATTGCAATCCATCGACGCGGTCGATCTGGCATCGACGGTTTTCGAATTCGCGCCCCACTTCGTGCCGATCAACAAGCAGTTCTATCAAAATCCCAAAGTTCATCAGATCGTCGCGGACGGGCGCCACTTCCTGCTGGGGACCAAGGAGACATTTGACGTCATCACGCTCGAGCCGCCACCGCCTCATGATGCCGGCGTCATCAACCTCTACACGGAAGAATTCTATGCGCTGGCAAAGCAGAAGATGCGTCCCGGCGGCGTTCTCGCGCAATGGGTGCCGCTGGATTTCAACCGCGGCATTCTTCCGAAGATGATACTCAAGGCCATGATGGGCCAGTTCAAGCATGTCTCGCTGTGGCTGCCGTCCAGAATGGAAGGCGTGGCGATCGCCTCAGATGAACCGTTGAACATCGATCCGCGCGAGCTCGCCATGCGTATGTCGAAGCCCGCGGTGGCTGAAGACCTGACGGCAAACGGCCTCGGCTCGCCCGAGGATTTCCTGGCGACATTCATCGCCGCCGATGACAAACTCGCGGCCTTTGTCGGGGATGTGCCGAGCCTCACGGACGATCGGCCGCGTCTCGAATATTACAACTGGTATCCGCTGAGTTCGGTCAGCGTGGACGAACTGAAGCGCCTCCGCGAGCCGGTGGAAGCCTATCTTGCCGACCGGTCCATCGACAGGTCCCGTCTCGACACCGCGCGCACGGTGGCCAACGCGATCCTGGATGAGCACAAGGCCACGGCCGACGGCGACAAGTCCGCCGCCCGAGCAGCGCTTCGCCTGGCCGTCAAACTGGACCCGGACAATTCCTACGTCGACTTCCTGGACCGCAAGCTGAGCGAGTGATCAGGGTGCCTTCGGCAGGACAATTCATGTCGCGAGAACGCGGATGTGTGATCCTCTGGCCGCACAACGTATTCAGTGCCCTGCGAGAGCAGGGACCCATAACCACAAATGCAAATTGTTACGCGATGCTGGAACGACGAGTCCCGCCTGTAACGCCCGCCGCGGCGTAGGGTCGCTGCTTTCGTAGGGACGACAGCTGTGATTGGTGCGGCAGAGCGGCACACCGCTACGCCGGCCTGAACCCCGCCTTCGTCAATGCAGCCCGCCCTTCATCCGACGCCAGCGCATCGAGAAAGGCCTGCACCGCGGGCCGCTGCTTGCGCGCCGTCACCAATGCGAAGTCATAATGCTCTTCGGCGAGCGGTATGAAGCCGAGTCCCGACGCATCGGCGACCGGCGCGATGGTCATGCCCCAGTCGGCGCGGTGCTGCGCCACGGCGGCCGCAACCGCATTGTGCGAGCGCGGCTGATTCCAGTAACCGTCGGGCCGGCTGCCCGCCAGCAGGCGATCGATCAGGATGCGGGTGCCGGCGCCCTGGTTGCGGTTGACCATGATGCAGGCCGGATCGGCGAGCGCGGCGCGCACCGCCTGCTCTGCGCTCAGGCCGGCAAAGCGCGTGTTGTCCTTGCGAAACACGATGCCCTGCATGCGCCGCCAGCCCGGCACCAGCTCGAGCCCGTCGGCGAGGTACGGCGTGTTGTAGGTCTCGGTCTTGTCGTCGAACAGATGGATCGGCGCAAGATCGCATTCGCCGCGCTTGGCGGCAGCGAGCCCGCCGAGACTGCCGACCGCGATCGAACGCACCACAAGGCCGGCATGCGCCAGCGGCGCGGTGACGAGATCGAGCCCGGTGCAATGGCTGCCGACGATGACGAGATCGGGCACCCGCACATGCGGCGTGAACAGCGTCACCTCGGCCTCGCTGCCGGCCGGCAGCTGGTCGGCCAACGCCTCGATCTTCAGGAAGCCGTCGGCCTGCGCGAACGAGGTGATCGCGCCCGAGCCCTTGCCGCTCGGATAGGCGATCAGGCCGTCGGCGCCCTCGACCAGCGACACCATCACGAACTCGGTGCGCCCGAGCTCGGAGGCGATGCGCACCGGCACCTTCGCCGCCACCTTGGCGTCGGATCGCGGCGGCAGTCCGGCCATCCGGCGCAGCGCCGGCACGATCATGTCGTGGAAGGTGAACATCGCCGAGGTCGGAAAGCCGGGCAGGATGACCACCGGCTTGCCGTCGCACACCGCAAGGCACAGCGGCTTGCCGGGCTTCAGCGCCACGCCATGCGCGATGATGCCGGGCTTGCCGAGGCGAGCGATGATCCGGTGCGAGACGTCGCCCGCGCCCTTGGAGGTGCCGCCCGACAGCACCAGCATGTCGCTGTCCGCCAGCGCCTTGCGCATCGCGGCCTCGAGCATTGCCTCGTTGTCGGCGATCGCGCCAAGGAACGCCGCGTCGCCGCCATTCTCGGCAATCGCCGCGGTGACGATCGCACCATTGGTGTCGTAGATCGCGGCCGGCCGCAGCTTCTCACCCGGCTGCACCAGTTCGTCGCCGGTCGAGAGGATTGCGACGCGCGGACGGCGCACCACCTGAACGTCGGCGATGCCGCAGGCCGCGAGCATACCGATCTCGCGCGACCCGATCATCGTTCCCGCGCGCAGCAGCGCCTCGCCGCGCGCGATGTCGGAGCCGGCATAGGACACGAACTGGCCGGGCGACGCCGCACGCCGGACCTCGATGGTGCCGTGGCCGGCGGGCTGGGTGTGCTCGACCATCACGATGGCATCAGCGCCGCGCGGCACCGGACCGCCGGTCGCAATCGCGGTTGCAGTACCCGGGAGCACCGGCAGAGCCGGCGCAGTCCCGCACGAAATCGTCTCGTCGTTCAGCGCGAGTTGCACCGGCGCGGCCTCGCCGGCGCGCGCCAGATCGGCCGAGCGCACCGCAAAGCCATCGACATTGGAGCGATCGAATGGCGGCACGTCGATCGGCGCCACCACGTCCTCCGCCAGCGCACGGCCGAGCGCATCGGCGAGCAGCCATCTCTCGGACGGCAATTGGCGCGGGAACAGCGCCGCCTCAAAGCGTGCGAGCGCCTCCTCGCGCGACAGGATGGTCAGGAACTGGTCCTGCTCGACGGATGGATTGGGTTTCGGCGTGAAACTGTTGGTCATCTCGGGAACTCACTCCCGCAACATATAGGCATCGATCACCGTGCCCGCAGCGAAGCCCTCGGCGGCGCCAGGCACGATCAGCAGGGCTTCGGCGCGCGCAATGGCGTCGAGCGACAGGTCGCCGGTCGCAAGCGCCGCCCAGGAACCTTGCTCGCGTATCAGCAGCACGACCTCGGCAAAGCCGACGCCGGAGGCGATCTTGCGTTCCAGCGGCAGCGCCAGCGTTTTGCGCGAGCGCCGACCCGACAGGCGGTCGAGCAGGGGAAGCGCAATCGCCCACCAGGCCGCGAAAGCCTGATCCGGCGCGCCCGGCAAGGCGACGACCGGAGTGGTATGGATCCGCCCGATCGCCATGGTGCGCCCGGGCTGCAGCGCGATGCCGTGCGCGATCAGTGCGCCACGCATTGCCAGCGCATTCACTGCCGCATCGGTGTGACCAACGCCGGTGCCCCCGATCGTGACCATCAGATCGCAGCCGTCGGTATCGAGAGCGTTTGCAATCGCCGCCACATCGGGTGCCGCCTCGATGCCGACGACCTCAGTGCCCGCAAGGCGCGCGGTGTCGGCGATCAGTCGTGCGGTCAGCTCACCATTGGCGATGTTGACGATGCGAAGCCGCGGCCGTCGCACGCGCAACATCTGCAGTCCGGCCGCGCGCGCGAGCAGCAGGCCGCGCGGCAGCAGCGGCTCTCCTGCTGCGATCACGGTGCGCCCAACGGCGATGTCGCTGCCGGCACGCCTGACGCCCTGCCCCGGGATCGCTTCGGCGAGCACCTGCGGAAGCGGACCGGAGGTATCGACGGCATCGGCATCGACCACGCAGTCGGTGCCTTCAGGCATTGCGGCCCCTGCCGCCACCCAGACCGGAGGTTCGGCCAGCGGCAACGGCGCATAGGACGACGCGCCGACCAGGTCATTGGCGCGCATCGCCCACCCGTCGCTGACCGCGACATCGTGCGGCGGGTAGGCGCGCAAGGCCGGCATCTCGGCTGCAATGCAGCGCAATGCGTCGGCCGGCGGCAACGCGATCGGCTGGACCGGCCCGACGTCGCGCAGCACGGCCGCCAGTGCCGCATCGAGCGGGGTGAGCGAAGGCGGAAAGCGCTGGGCGGTGACCATGGCCCGCTATGGACTGAATCGGCCCCGAAAGAAACTGCCTCTCGCCGCACCGGGCTGCGTCATTAGACCGATGGCGCGTTGACGCGGCCCCCAATATAGTTGCAAAAGAAACCAATATGAACGGGTCCCCGAAGGCCCCGCACAACCAATAATGGCCAATGCGCCAATTCAGGAGGGAGACAGGATGAAGGCCACCAGACTAGCCATGTTCGGGACGCTCGCAGCCGCGCTGCTGGCCTCCCCGACCGTATCGGCGCAGGTATCCGACGACATCGTCAAGATCGGCGTGCTGACCGACATGAACGGCCCCGCCTCGACGCCGACCGGCCAAGGCTCGGTCACCGCGGCGCAGATGGCCATCGACGATTTCGGCGGCAAGGTGCTCGGCAAGCCAATCTCGGTGATCGTCGGCGATCACCAGCTCAAGCCGGATATCGGCGCCACCATCGCGCGACGCTGGTATGACGTCGATCAGGTCGACCTCATCGTCGACGTGCCGGTCTCGGCGGTCGGGCTCGCGGTGCAGAACATCGCGAACGAAAAGAAGAAGCTGTTCATCACGCACTCGACCGGCGCGACCGATTTCCACGGCAAGTTCTGCTCGCCCTATGCGATACAGTGGGTGTTCGACACCAGGGCGCTCGCGGTCGGCACCGCGCAGGAGGTGGTGAAGCGCGGCGGCGACAGCTGGTTCTTCATCACCGACGATTATGCGTTCGGCCACTCGCTGGAGAAGGACGCCTCCGCGATCGTGACCAAGAACGGCGGCAAGGTGCTCGGCGCGGTGCGGCCGCCGTTTGCGACGCCCGATCTGTCGTCCTTCATCCTGCAGGCGCAGGCCTCGAAGGCCAAGATCATCGGCATTGCCGGCGGACCGCCCAACAACACCAACGAGATCAAGACTGCCGCCGAGTTCGGCGTCTTCGCCGGCGGGCAGCAGATGGCGGCGCTGCTGGCGCTGATCACCGACATCCACTCGATCGGGCTGTCGGCCGCGCAGGGCCTGCTGCTGACCACCTCGTTCTACTGGGACATGGACGACAAGACCCGCGAGTGGTCGAAGCGCTATTTCGCCAAGATGAACCGGATGCCGACGATGTGGCAGGCCGGCGTCTACTCCTCGGTGACCGCCTATCTGAACGCGATAAAGGATGCCGGCACCGACGATCCGCTGAAGGTCGCGGCCAAGATGCGCGAGAAGCCGGTCGAGGATTTCTTCGCCCGCAACGGCAAGCTGCGCGAGGACAATCTGATGGTGCACGACCTCTGGCTCGTGCAGGTCAAGACCCCGGCCGAGTCGAAATATCCGTGGGACTATTACAAGATCCTGGCCAAGATATCCGGCGAGGACGCGTTCGGCCCGCCGGACCCGGCCTGCGCGATGGCGAAGAAATAGGATAGGCGAATGGCGAACAGAGAGTAGCGATGGATCAGAATTTCCATTCGCCATTCGCTACTGGCTATTTGCCCTCATCATTTCGCCACCCCGATCTCGCGGAAATATCTGAGCACGCCGGGGTGGATCAGGTTGATATCAGGCGCGGCGGCGACGGTGTTCGCCGCCGTGGTCTCGCACGCCTGGGCGAGCTTGTTGCAGAAGGTCGCCTCGATTCCGTGCAGCGTCTTCGCCAGCCGGTAGGCGACATCGTCGGGCAAGGTCTCGCGCACGAGGATGTAGCTCCAGGAGCCGACCGAAGAGATTGCCGCGGTCTGCTTCGGATAGCTGCCGGCGGGGATCGTCAGCGGCTTGAGGAAAGTGTGCTTGGCACGGATGCGGGCGATCTCGTCCGTGGTCGGCGCGATGAAGCGCGCGCCGGTGGCGCTCTCGGCCATCTTGGTGAAGCCGGGCCAGCCGATGCCGGCGCCCCACAGCGCGGCGGCGCGGCCGTCCTCGACCATCACAGGCCCGTCGCCGGCGCGATCGAGATAGATCGACTTGAAGTCCTCGTCCTGCTTCAGCCCGATGCCGTCGAGGATGTAGCGCGACAGGATCGGCAGGCCGGAACCCTTGGCGCCGAACGCGACGGGCTGGCCGACCAGATCCTGGATCGTCTTGTAGGAGCTGTCCGCCCGCACCACGAACATGCCGGGACTCGAATACATCGCGGTGAGGATCTTGAGCTTCGTGGCCTTCGGCCGGCCGATGCCCATGAACGCTTCATAGGACGGCTCGCCAGCGACGGTTGCGATATCGATGTTGCCGGCCTCGAGCAGCGGGATGTTCTCATTGGAGCCCTTGGTGTTGCGCGGCTCGATCGACAGCGTCGGGTCGGCCGCATTCATCACCTCGGCGAAGGCATTGCCATACAGCGGAAAGCCGCCACCCGGCGTCGCCGTGGCGAAACTGATCGTGGTTTTGGAAATGGTCTTGCTCCCCTCTTGCGCCGCCGCCCCGCCCGCGAGCAGCAGCGCGCCGGCGCACACCATAACAGCGAATTTCATCCCGAGCCTCAAGCATTCCACACGAACCCGACTATCGTCGCACGGGCGACGTCGTAGGCAAAGCCAGCGTTTTGTGAAACCATGCCGGCAACAGTCACAAGAAAATGACGGGAGAGACGATGATCCGGTTCGCGCGTGCTGCCTTGCTTGGTTTGATTTGCTGCCTCGCCTCGATTGCCCCCTCATCCGCATCCGACTATCCGAACCGCCCGGTGCGCTGGGTGATCGGGTTTGCCGCCGGCGGCCCGGTCGACATCGTCGCCCGCATCATGAGCCAGTGGCTGTCGGATCATTTCGGCCAACAATTCATCGTCGAGAACCGCACCGGATCGGGCGGCAACATCGCCGCCGCCGCCGCGATCAACTCGCCGGCTGACGGCTATACGCTGCTGTTCGTCGCGCCCAACAACGCGATCTCGACCTCGCTCTACAAGAAGCTGCCGTTCGACTTTCTGCGCGACACCACCCCGGTCGCGAGCATCATGCAGCTCACCAACATGCTGGTGGTCTCGAACGCGATGCCGGTGAAGACCGTCCAGGAGTTCATCGACTACTGCAAGGCCAATCCGGGCAAGATCTCCTATGCCTCTTCGGGCAACGGCACCTCGGTGCACATGTCGGCCGAGCTGTTCAAGGCGATGACCAAGTGCGACATGCTGCATGTGCCGTATCGGGGATCCGCGATCGCCTTCCCCGACATCATCTCCAACAAGGTGCAGCTGATCTTCGACAATCTGCCGTCGGCGCTGGAGCAGGCCCGCGGCGGCAGCGTCCGCGCGCTCGGCGTCACCTCGCCGCAGCGCTGGGCGGGCGTGCCCGACGTGCCCGCGATCGCCGAGACCGTGCCGGGCTTCGAGGCGGTCGGCTTCTACGGCATCTCGGCACCGAAGGGCACCCCGCCGGAGATCGTCGATGCGCTCAACAAGGCGGTGGGCGAAGCGCTGAAGGATCCCAAGCTCGTGGCGCGCCTCGCCGAAGTCGGCGGCATCCCGAAGCCGATGGCCCCGGCCGAATTCGGCAAGCTGGTGGCCGACGAGACCGAGAAATGGCGCAAGGTCGTGGAGTTCGCCGGCGTCTCGGTGGACTGACGGCGCGATCGCCGGGGCGGCCCGGGGCCCCGGCATTGCCGAAACCCGGCGCACCCTGTAAACGGAGCCCGCACCGTTGCCGGCCGCGCCCCGCGGCCCGCAAGGCGGCGGGGCCTGTAGCTCAATGGTTAGAGCCGGCCGCTCATAACGGTCTGGTTGCAGGTTCGAGTCCTGCCAGGCCCACCAATGAGATCAACAGCTTACTTCGTTCTCGTTGCCCGCAGCGCGACGACCGCACCAGAAACCGCACCAGATACGTGCACCTTTCGTTCGTGCGCGGGTTCGAGTGCAACAGCCATCTGACGGTGTCAGACAGATCGTTGGGTAGGCGGTGAGCGGACCAGTCCGGTCTCCCGCGTTGAGCCCCTCGGACAACTCTTCTCCGAACGTATCCAAGGCCCAAGCGAGAGCGACGAAGAGAACGCTCAGCGAGTGCACTGTCTTTGCGGCTGGACCGTAGTTCCAACCGCGTTTTCCATCACTACCTCCTCCGCGCCCTTGGTGAGCCTCTGACGGGCGGTGGCCTCAGAACCTGCGTGCGCGGCACAGGGCGGGAGCATAGGACAGCGCGAATCCAAAAAACGCACCTGTCCATGCGCTACCCGCGATCATCAACAGCGAGATCGAATAGGTTGGATCGACAGCCGCGCATATCCGCGCCAGCGCTGCGACGATGATCGAGGCGTAAACGGCTTGAGTGGTAGTGGATGCCGAAAGCTCCTGCCCCGTATGACCGAGCGACGCCCGTGTCATCACTGCGATCGTCATCGAGCCGATCGCACCGCCGGTCCATGCATGGATTCCTGCGCTGGGGGCGACGAGGTCTAGCGAAGATAGCGCCGCCAGGAAAAAGCCGGCAGGCACGAACGCGTAGGCAACATGGAGGATCAGGACCAGTCGGTCCGATATCGTTCGATGGCCAGCCCAGCGAGCAAGGCGGATGACGTGGAGCACTCCAGCAACTCCCAGGGCGCCTGCGACCGCGCGACCGGAAGGAACCACAGCCCATGCACCCATCGCGCTCGCACCGATAGCGACCGCCGCCGCGTCGAATCGGCCGAAGGGAACAGGCAACCGGCCCGGCTTCTGGCGCGAAAGCCAGTTGCGCGTAAAGCTCGGAACGATCCTCCCTCCGATCACGCAAATCAGCGTAACGACAAGACCAACACCGGCCCGCGCTGAATAGTCCGCAATGCCATTGAAATGTGCTTCGATATGGAAAGCGATGTTGGTGGCCGCAAGCAGCGATACGATGCCGACCAGTTTCAGATTGCCCCACTTTCGTCCAGCGATGATCTCGCGGGCGGCTGCGGCGGCGAGCAACAGCCAGAACGTAGCGTCGATCGCAAGCGCGAATTGCCAGCCGATGATGCCTGAGAATGTCGCGGCCAGTCTTCCGGCAAGCCAGATGGCGAACAGAGCGCCGAGCGGACCGCCCTGGATCGGGAGGCGCCCTGTCCAGTTCGGAACGGCGGTCAGGAGGAAACCTGCTATCACCGCACCCACGTAACCGAACAGCATCTCATGCACGTGCCAGTCCCGTGGCGCCAACGCGGTTGGAAGGCTGACATCCCCATAGAAAACCGCCATCCACAATGGAACGATTGCGCCGGCGTAGATGGCGCCGAACAGAAAGAACGGCCGAAAGCCATAGGAGAACAGTGCTGGGCCTCGATAACCCGTTAACCTCTGCATCGTCGCCATGGACGTCTTCCTTGTTCAGCGGATGTCAGCGAGATCTGGCACGATACTGCGCGATGAGAGTTAATCGCGTCGCCGCGGGTCTTGAGTTGATCTCCGTCAACCCGGCCGGTAACGCTCCGTGGCGTTTGCTCCGGATTTCCTTTGCCGTGGGCACCTCAAGAATATGCAGCTCTCCCGCTTGGTGGATTGTGCTGCGTCAACGGCCCCCTCGCCGTCCGCACCGCAGACTTTGAGCCACGTCAATCGCGTGACCTGCTACACGTGCGACAAAGCGGAACATCGACCGGAGGCTTGCGTGCGCCACACATTCACATCACGGTTTCGCCGGCTCACCCTTTTGGGATGGCACGACATCGCGTCGGCGCCATTCGGTTGCGTGATCGAGCTTGCAATGATTGATGGCGAACGTCAGCCGCTCGGCGTCCCCTGCATCCGCCACACCGAGGGGTGGCTGGACGCCGCAACGATGCAGCCTGTTACCGTGTCGGCGACACACTGGCGCCATTGGCAGCCTGACGTGCTTCCGACGTGCTGCTGCTGACGATGGCGCGGTTTGGCGTCATCAACCGGCTGGTCTCAGTCCTGCTCCTGCGGTCGCGGACACCGCGATTGCGGCAGACAGACTGGACACTGGTGCTTGCGCTCGCCTGCACGGCGCTCACGATCGCATCGGCGGCTTCATTGCTGTACTTTCATTACTTGGACCGGCCTTGACCACTGACGGGCTCATCGTCGGTGATGGCACGCCAGGCTGCGCCATCGAGGTCGTCATACTGTCCACTCTTGAGTGACCAGAGAAAGCCGAGCAGCCCGGCAAAGCCAAGCGCGAGCGCTAACGGGACCAGAATGACCAGAACTTCCATCAGGCCGCTTCCCTCGTTCGTGCTCGCAGTGCATTGAACATCACGATCACTGAAGAGCCTGACATGGCCGCGGCGGCGATCAGCGGCGTGACTAGGCCGGCGATCGCGATCGGTACCGCCAGCACGTTGTAGACGACAGCAAGCCAGAGATTTTGCCGCATCAGCCGCAGCGCCTTGCGCGACACCTTGACCGCTGCCAGCACCGGCGCAAGACGCTCGCCAAGAAAGACCGCATCGGCGATCGCTTGACTCATGTGCGTGGCCGTAACGGGCGACATCGAAGCGTGTGCCGCAGCAAGAGCCGGCGCATCGTTCAGGCCATCGCCGACCATCAGAACTTTGCAGCCCTGGCGCGCCAGCTCGTCGATCCGGTCGATCTTGTCGACCGGAGACACCTCGGCGCGCCATTCATGCACGCCGAGCACTTCGGCCGTCAGCCGGACCGCAGGTTCGCGATCCCCGGACACGATCTCGACGGCGATGCCCATGCGCGCCAGCCCTGCCACCACCTCGGCCGCGTCCGGCCGTAGCCTCTGCCGGACTGCGAAGGCATATTTGCTCTCGCCGTGGCTGAATGCGACGACGGAAGCCTCCGGATCGCGGCACAGAATCTCGTTGGCCAAGTTGTCCGCGCCACAGAATGACGGGCGGCCCAGCCGGATCGGACGCCCCTCATGAAAGCCGTGCACGCCCTGGCCTGGTTCTTCCTGGATGTCGGGCAACGGTGAGGCGACGCCCGCCCTGCGCGCAACGGCGGCAGCGACCGGATGACGGCTCGAGAGTGCCAGCCGGCCTGCAATCTTCAAGACATCGTCTGGAATGTCCGCGAGATTGGCGACATCAAGCTCGGGCAGCGTCAACGTCCCTGTCTTGTCGAAGATCACCCGATCGATCTCAGCGATACGCTCGATCGCATCGCCAGCGTTGAGCAGCACACCTGAACTGAACAGCGCACCGGATGCAACGGTCTGCACGGCCGGAACGGCAAGCCCCAGCGCGCAGGGACAGGTGATGATCAGGACCGCAATCGCGGTCACGATCGAATCGTGAAAACTCGCGCCATAGGCCAACCAGCCGAGCATCGCGAGAAATGCGGTCGCGTGGACAATGGGGGCATAGAGCCTCGATGCCCGCTCCGCCAGGCGAAGGTAGCGCGAGCGCGCCTGCAGCGCGTGATCGAGCAGCCGGGATATTTCGTCGAGCAACGTGCCGCCCGAAGCCGCGGACGCGCGGATGCGCAATGTGCCTGAACGGACCAGAGTGCCGGCGAACACCGCAGTGCCGGGCGTGGCTATCGCCGGTAAGGTTTCGCCCGTGATCAGGCTCTGATCGACCTCCGAGCGGCCCTCGATCACATTGCCATCGACCGCGCAGCGCTCTCCGGGCCGCAGCAGAACGATGTCGCCGGGGCGGATCGCGGCTGCCGGGACTGTTTTGATCTCGGTCGGACCGACGAACTTCGTCGCCGTCTCCGCCTTGAGAGCAGCCAGGTTGCCGGCAAAGGCGCGAGTGCGCCGCCGCATGTTCTGGTCGAGATAACGACCGGCAAGCAGAAACGCGATCAGCATGATCGCGGCATCGAAATAGGCATGTTCGGCGTGGTTTACGGTCTCGATCACCGAGGTCGCCAGCGCGAGCACGATGCCGATGCTGATCGGCACGTCCATGTTGACGCCGCGCGCCCGCAGCGCTGACAACGCCGACGAGAAGAAGGGCTGCGCCGAGTAAGTGGCCGCCGGCAGCACGATCAGCGCCGACAGCCAGTGGAAGAAGTCGCGCTGCTCCGGCAGCATGTCGGAGACGTTGCCGGACCATACCGGGACCGACAGCATCATGACGTTCATCGCCGCAAAGGCGGCGACACCCAATCGGCGCAACAGGGCTTGCGCACGCCGGGCTTCCTGGGTTTCGGCATCATTCCGCTCGAAGGGATAGGCCTTGTAGCCGAGCTCCGCGAGACGGCTTACGAACAGCGCCGGGTCAAGAGCACCCGCCTTCCATTCCAGTGCAAGGCGACTGTTCGTCAGGTTCACGCGGGCCGAGGTGACGTCCGGTATGGTTGACAAATTGCGCTCGATCTTGGCCATGCAGCCCGCGCAATTGATGCCTTCGACTGCGAGATCGAGATGGATGAGCCCGACGCCCGTGGTCTTCAGATAGTGAGAGAAGTCGATATCCGCCTGCATAGGATCCACCTTCAGTTCAGCAGGATTCGATTCTTCGACAGGAACATGCGGCCGCCGTCAGCGTCGCCCTCTATGACGAGGTCCCACTGCCCCGCGGCGACGCCCTCGGCGCGGCCGCTATAGCTCCCACCCTCGGCCTCGGTGATCTCGATCGCCCGGTCTGCGCGATGATCGATCGGTCGCTCGAGCCGAGCGAGGAAACTCAGTCCCGTCAGCGGCGCTCCGGCGGGGTCACGCGCCTCCAGTACGATTGCAGCGCTGCCGTCAGGCCGCCGATCGATATGCGCTTGGACCTGCCAGTGGCGCTCGTTTTGCTGTCTGGCCGCGTCGATCTCGCGCTGATAGGCGAGGCTGGCCCTGTATGCGCTGTCGACCTCGGTGCCCGGAAGGGTCGTAATGGCAAGGCGCATCATGACCATGTTCGCGCTGATGACGACGGCAAAGAACGCGACCGTCGTGACCAGGACGAAACGTCCGGTGACAGGTCGCGCGGCTTGACTTGAGACTGCCATGATGAAATTCCGTGCTCAGGGAAGGACGAAGTGGTCGGTCGCGGAGGCGACCTCTCCGAGACCGATATCAGTGACGCGGAATGTGACCGGCACCGACTTTTCCGCTTTTTCATCGAACGGCGTCGTCACCAGCACGCGCAGTTCGGTGGTGGTGTCACGCGCAAGAACGATCATCGGCCGATCTGGCGTCACGGAGTCCGAACCGATGACGTGTAGCTTCGCTTCGGCGGGTCCATCGACATCGATCGCGATCACACGATCAAAACCGCGCTTGTTGAGGAAGCGCAGTGTGTATCCATTGCGGATCGCGCCGTCGCTGAGACGCACCGCGATCGGATTGCGGTCGTGCAGCACGTTGACGTCGAGCAGGGTTCGCGACATCAACGCGTAAAGCATCACGGCGCAGACTACGGTGATCAGGCTGGCGTAGACGACGGTACGGGCGCGAACGGGCTTGAAAATCTCCTGCTTGCCGGCGACGCGCCGCTGAACGTTGATATCGTTATCGTATCCGATCAAACCGGCCTTGCGGCTGACCTTGGTCATGACGGCGTCACAGGCATCGATGCACAGGCCGCACTGGATGCAGCCAAGCTGCGCACCATCGCGAATGTCGATCCCGGTCGGGCATACGGCAACGCACTGGTTGCAATCGATGCAATCGCCGGCCTTCTCGCCGAGCGAGCGAATGTCGAACGCCTTCTTCACGGAGCAACGCGGCTCACCACGATCGTATTTGTAAGTGACGTTGAGCGCCCATTCGTCGGTCAGCGCGGCCTGGATCCGCGGCCAAGGGCACATATAGACGCAGACCTGCTCGCGCACATAGCCAGCCAGCAGATAGGTCGATGCGGTCAGCATCGCGATCCAGACATAAGCGATCGCCGGCGCCTGAAAGGTCGCAAGGTCACGCACCAGGGTCGGCGCATCGGCGAAATAGAGCACCCAGGCGCCACCGGTCCACCAAGCGATCATCAGCCAGATCGCGTGCTTCAACGCACGGCGACCGGCGCGGTTTACGGTCATCGGGCCCGCATCGGCCTTCATCTGGGCGCGGCGGTCACCTTCTACCAGCCGCTCGACCGCATAGAAAAGATCCGTCCAGACCGTCTGCGGGCAGAGATAGCCGCACCAGATCCGGCCACCGAGCGCATTCATCAGGAACAGGGCGAACGCCGCGAGCACCAGAAGGCCAGTGAAGTAGTAGATTTCCTGCGGCCACAGCTCGATGAAGAAGAAATAGAAGCGTCGGTTTGGGAAGTCGATCAGGACCGCCTGGTCGGGCGCGCCGAGACCCCGATGCCAGCGTACGAAGGGCAGCAGATAGTAGACGCCGAGGCAGACGGCCATCAGCCGCCACTTGATCGAGCGGAACCGGCCGGATACGCTCTGCGGGTACACCTTCTTGCGAGGCGCGTAGAGCGGCCCGTCTCCGTCGGTCATGAGTTCAGCAGGCGGCACGGGCTTGTTCATGGGTTGCTCGAATGAGGCTGGTTGAAACCTACATCCCTGCACCAGGTCCGGGTTTGACCTCGGTCAATGATCCCGGACGGCCTCGCGGCGGCAGCTATTTGCCGCCGCCTAATGAGTGCACATAGACCGCCAGCGCCTTGACGGTGACCGGATCCAGACGGCCGACCCAGGCCGGCATCACGCCGGCGCGGCCGTTGGTGATCGTCTCGACCAGCGCCCCCTCGTCGGAGCCATAGAGCCAGATCTGGTCGGTCAGGTTCGGCGCGCCGAGCTCCGGGTTGCCCTTGCCGTTGTCGCCGTGGCAGCTGGTGCAGTTTTCGGTGAATAGCTTCTTGCCGGCGGCGGCATCGAACTTCGGCGCGGTGGAAAGGCCGGAAAGCGAGCGCACATAGTTGGCGACGGTCACGATCTCGTCCTTCTTGAGGACGCCGTCGCGGCCGAATGCGAGCATCTGGCCTTCATGGGTCTTTGCGTGTCCGGAGCGCGCGCCGAACTGGATCGTCTGCATGATCTGGTCAAGCGAGCCGCCCCACAGCCAGTCGTCGTCGTTCAGGTTCGGATAGCCCTTTGCACCCGCGCCGCCGCTGCCGTGGCAGGGCGCGCAATTGTCGGCGAACACGGTCTTGCCGCGGGCGCGCGCCAGCGCCAGCAGAGCAGGATCCTTCTCGATATCGGCCAGCGACGCATTGCCGAGCACCGCCATCTTCTCGCCACGCAGCTTCTCGAGATCGGCCAGGTCGGTCGCGACACTGGCGCGGGTGGAATACTGGAACAGACCGGTGGTGTAGCCCGAGACCAGCGGCCAGGCCGGATAGACGACCCAGTAACCGATCGCCCAGACGATCGTTGCATAGAAAGTCAGGACCCACCACCGCGGCAGCGGCGTGTTCAGTTCCTTGATGCCGTCCCAGTCATGACCGGTCGTGCTGCGGCCGGAAACGCGGTCGATCTCATTATGCTCGCTCATGATCGGTCAGTCCTCCCGCAGCGGCATCCGGGCTGCGGCGTCGAAGAGAGATTTGTTGCGGGGCCACAGTGCGTAGGCGACGATGGCGATGAAGATTCCAACGAAGATCGGCGTCCAGAGCGTGCCGACCAGGCTTGATGCGAAATTCTCGACGTGAATGATCGCTTTCATGCTCGTGCCCTCAGCGCAGATTGGCTTTTTCGTTGTAGAGCTTGAAGTCGACGAGCGTGCCGAGCATCTGAAGATAGGCGATCAGGGCGTCGAGCTCGGTCGGATTGCCGGCCTTGCCGTCGAAGTTGCGGACCAGGGCCTTCGGATAGCGCTTCTGAAACGGATCGGAGCCGGGGCTGTCGGGATCGACCTGCGCTTTGAGATCGGCGACCGCGTTGGCGATTTGCTCGTCGGTATAGGGTACGCCGACCGCGCGATTCGTCCGCAGATGAGCCGCGACGTCGGACGGATCGAGTTCCGTCTTCGCGAGCGACGGGTACCCGGGCATCACCGACTGCGGAACGATCGAGCGCGGATTGATCAGGTGAGTGACGTGCCAATCATCGGAGTACTTGCCGCCGACCCGCGCAAGATCCGGTCCGGTGCGCTTGGAGCCCCACTGGAATGGATGGTCGTACATGCTCTCGGCCGCCAGCGAATAGTGGCCATAGCGCTCGACCTCGTCACGCAACGGGCGGATCATCTGCGAGTGGCAGAGATAGCAGCCCTCGCGGACATAGATGTTGCGGCCGGCGAGCTCGAGCGGCGTATAGGGCCGCACGCCGTCGACCGCCTCGATCGTGCTCTTCAGATAGAACAGCGGCGTGATCTCGACCAGCCCGCCGATCGCAATGACGACGAGAATGCCGGCGATCAGGATGATAGAGTTCTTCTCAAAGATCTTGTGTCGATTCCAGATGGACATTGCGTGACCTATTCGGCAGGCTGGAGAGCGCCGGCGCCCTCGATTTCGCTGGCCTGGCCGGCATTGACCGTCATCCAGAGATTGAAGGCCATGATCAGGGCGCCGACCAGGAACAGCGCGCCGCCCGCTGCGCGAATGATGTAGAAGGGGTGCATGGCCTCGACGGATTCGATGAAGGAGTATTCGAGGAAGCCGAGCGAGGTGTAGGCACGCCACATCAGGCCTTGCAGGATTCCCGACACCCACATCGCGGAAATGTAGAGCACGATGCCGATGGTTGAGATCCAGAAGTGCCAGTTGACCAGCTTCAGGCTGTAGAGCTGGCGATTCCACAGCCAGGGGATCAGGCAGTAGAGCGCGCCGAAGGAGACGAATCCGACCCAGCCCAATGCGCCGGAATGCACATGGCCGATGGTCCAGTCGGTATAGTGGCTCAACGAGTTGACCACCTTGATCGACATCATCGGGCCTTCGAAGGTCGACATGCCGTAGAAGGCGACCGACACCACCATCATGCGCAGCACGGGATCGGTGCGCAGCTTGTCCCACGCTCCCGACAGCGTCATCAGGCCGTTGATCATGCCGCCCCAGGACGGCATCCAGAGCATGATCGAGAACGTCATGCCGAGCGTCTGCGCCCAGTCCGGCAGCGCCGTGTAGTGCAGATGATGCGGGCCGGCCCAAATGTAGAGGAAGATCAGCGCCCAGAAATGGATGATCGAAAGCCGGTATGAATAGACCGGACGCTCCGCCCGCTTCGGAATGAAGTAGTACATGATCGCCAGGAAGCCGGCGGTCAGGAAGAACCCGACCGCATTGTGGCCGTACCACCACTGGAACATCGCATCCTGCACACCGCCCCAGGCGATGTAGGACTTCGAGCCGAGGAAGGAAACCGGCAGCGCGGGATTGTTGCCGAGATGCAGCACCGCGATCGTGATGATGAACGCCAGGTAGAACCAGTTGGCGACGAAGATATGCGGCTCCTTGCGCCTCACCAGCGTCATCAGGAACACGAGCAGATACGTCGCCCAGACGATCGTCAGCCAGAAGTCGGCATACCATTCCGGCTCGGCGTATTCCTTCGACTGGGTCACGCCGAGCAGGTAGCCGGTGCCGGCAATCAGGATGAAGAAGTTGTAGCCGACCACGACGAACCAGGGCGACAGGTCGCCTGCAAGGCGAGTGCGGCAGGTCTTTTGCACGACATAAAACGACGTTGCGATCAGGACGTTGCCGCCGAACGCGAAGATCACGGCCGACGTATGCAGCGGCCGCAGGCGGCCGAATGTCGTCCAAGGCAGATCGAAATTAAGCGCCGGCCAGGCCAGCTGCATGGCAATGATCAGACCCACAGAGAAACCCGCGATGCCCCAGAACATCGCCATGGCGGACGCGAACTTAATCGGACCAAGGTTGTAATTGGGGCGCCCGCCGATCTCCGCCGGTGGCAATTCTGCAGGACGGTCAAGGTAGCGATTGCCGATCATGACCACGGAGATCAGGCTGGCGGCACAAGCAAGCGACGCGTGAAAACTGAACGCCGCATCGTGCCCCATCGCCGCGCCCAGAAAGCTAACGAAGGCAAAAGCCGCAAGTGCCGACGTCAAGCCGGCTTCGCCCATCGTCATCGACTTTGAAACGGAAGATGGACTTGTCATGTGGAAGCTTTCTTTGGATGCGGTGGCGTCATGGAGACCACAATCTCGCCGCCAGCTACTTGATCGGCATCAATTCCTGCGCCATGCCGCGCGCCGCTGGCGCCGCGGCTCAGCGCCGTCAGGGTCAGTTCATTCGGACAGTATCGTGCCGGACTGGCCCGCCTTTCCCGCGCGAGATCCGCGGCGCAGCGAGCCTTCTCCTGGCATAGACCGCACACTCGCTGCAGATCACGCAACACATCGCAATGGGACGAAGCGAGCGTCTGCTCGGACAACCCTGCATGCTCGAGACGCTTGCTGAGCAACTCCGGCGAACCTTGCTCGCGGGCAAGCGCACGAAGGTCCGACGTCGACAGATTGAGCTCGTGAGCGATCTCGTCGACCTCCCTGGCGGTCAACAGATCCAATTCGTGTCGACGCGCAAGAAACGCTCGCAAGCGCGCGAGAAGATTCTCGAATTGCGGCGAGCTATTGCCAGCTGATCGGTCGGTCATTTCTCACCCCCTTTTGGCTCTCCACCTCTAGCCGAAGGACCCGATTGTCGATTTGATACCGATCAAGCACGCGATATCGCGGCAATCGATCGCGACGGCCGCCCAAGGGGCGCTAGCCGCCCCAGGCCGACGGCAAAGCCGGCGGCGTTCGAAGCTCCATGGAATCGGCAAAGATCGTCCAGTCGCGGACGCCCTTCTGTCTGCAGAAGTCGGCCTCGGCCAGCTGTGCAGCCGCGGAAAGCGAGATAGCGTCAACCTTGAACGCTGCCTGGCAGGCGCGATGTTCGTGGCCGGTATCGTCGCAAACCGTTTTGATGAAACGAACGTCAAATGATGTCATGGCACCCTCGCTTGGGCTGATTCCTTGCTCATGCTGCCATTGGCGCGAGACGCCCGTATTGATCTGCCGCAACGGAATGCTCTGAGGCGCGGCTGTCCTATTGTAGAGGATATCGAAAGCGAGCAGGGCCTTGAACGTCCTCGACCGCCAGGAACACGGACGACGAGCCTTTCGCGACGTCTGGCTCTCATCATCGGGCACTGAGACCAGACCGGACGAGGTGCTATTTGTGGTGAGATGTCCAGTCTGCGGATGACGGCCGGACTGCCGGTATTGACGTCGTCCCGCCGTCGACGGTCCATCCTGCGGCAGTGACCGCGAAGCCCACGATTACAAAGATCGTCATCAATGTTGCGGCGAAGCTCACGACATCGGCGCTAACCACCGCAGTCGCGATCAGCGGGATCAGAATGATCGCGGGGCGAACGATCATCCTGCCGTTTCCTTTGGTGCTTTCGCTGCAGCTGCTCGTTCGTCTTCCGCGGATTGGATATAGAAGCCGGAATAGGTGTCGATGTAGCGCAGATGATCGTGCACTTCCTTGACGCCGGCGACATTCTCCGCGGCGACAATCGCAGCCTGCCTCGCCCGCTCGTCCGTGATGACCCCACAGAGGTGCACCTCGCCGTTGCGCACCGAGACCTGTAGCCCGAGCGGACACCAATTTGCACCGTCGAGGACCCGCACGATGCGATCGTGGATGTGCTTGTCATCCGCCGTAGGATCCGGGATCTGGTGCGCAATAGACGCGACTGCCCGCAGCAGATCGGCACGTGTCACGAGGCCAACGAGGCGCCCCTCGCGCATCACCGGCAGCCGTTTGACCCCCATCCTCTCCATGAGATCGACAAGATCAGGCAGCGGCGCTTCTTCCGTCACGGTGACGGGATCACACGACATGATCTCTCCGACCTTCCGCCCGCGCTCGTGGACAAAGTCCGCAGCTGCATAGCCGGGGCCGAGAAGGAACTGAAGCCAGCGGCTACGCCGGCGTTGCGTGCCGATCTCGCTTCGCCGCAAAAAGTCGCTCTCCGACAGGATTCCGACCAGTCTTCCAGCCGAATCGACCACCGGCAGGCCGCTGACATGATGATCCATCATCAACTTGGCGGCCTCGACAATGGAGGTCTCGGCTCCAACAGTAATGAGATGTCTCGCCATGATCTGGTGTGCGCGCATTGCCGCTCTCCTTTCAATGCCCGCAGCAAGCTCGCACATGATCGGCCCGTTCATCTTGATCCTTCTCAATGCCCGCGCTTGTCGGGAATCAAGGCGCCACGACCGATGATCGAAGATATTGGCAGTTAGTCAGGAGAACAAAATCATGCTGCAGAATCTGCTCGCCTCGCTCGGAGCGCTCGCGATCGTTGTCGTGGCCCTCGTCCGGATGATCTTGCAGGCAAAGCGGCCTTCGCTCAGCCAGCCGGCCGGATCCGGCCTTGCTCGGCACCATCGCCGTCGCCCGTTCTAGGCCGCCGGCGCCGCCTCGACCGTGCACCGGATTTTTGACGTGCATCAATGCGGCACGGCGCGCCCCGCCAGACGATGCCGCTCCGTCAGGATTGTGCAAATGGCAGACAGAACGGCTTTACGCCCCATTATCTTCTCGTGTCCGACTACCGGTGATCGCGTCCAAGGCCTGCTTCCCGATGACCCGTCCGGACCTCTGACTGACGATCTGCATTCGATCTCCTGCGCCGCTTGTGATGGCATCCACTTCATCAACCTGCGAACCGGCGCAGTCGTCGATCCCAAGCGCGGCTAACTCGATCACCAGAACCGTGCGATCCGGAAGGCTATCGAGTTGACGCACATCAACACGCAAGTGCCGGACGTGTGGAAAGAAAAGCCTTCCTCAACGAAGGAGGTTGAACATGACAGACCACAGCGAAGCCCGTCCCGTCTCCGACGCCATCCAGAGCTATGCGAAGCGCGCGATGGCCGTCCAGTCGGAATTCTCGGAGAAACTGGTCGAGGCAAACCGGCACTGGTTCGAGCAGATGCAAATCGAAGCGAACGAGGCCTGGGAACTCTTCCGCAGGTTCAATTCCACCGCCTCGGTCGCCGAGAAGATCACAGCGCTGCAGGACTGGGCCAAGGGCGTTACCGCGCGTAGCACCAACGACGCGACGTACGCGATCGAGACCGCGCGTTCCCTGGGCACGATCGAGCTGAACCTGTTTGCACGAAAGACCAGCAGTGTCGACGAGGCTACTCAGAAGGCCGCCTGACATGCCGGCACCCGACGCTCCAGAGCGCCCAAGGGCCGGCGTCAGCGAGACATGGAAGGGGGTCGCGACAGCCCCCTTCGATCGAGACCTTGAACTCGCCGTCATCGAAGGTAACGCAATTCACAAGCTCGTCTTCCCCTGCCGCCGCATCCTGGGCGGCTGGATGAAGGCGGGGACCGTCGAACGCATCCTGGTGCAGCCGACGCATTGGCGCGCTTGGGGCAAATGAGCAGATTCCTGGTCAAGGTCGCCGAAGACGTGCCCATCAGAGCGACGGTTGGCTTCAGGTACCTGAACGTTGTACTGTCGAAGCGGATTTGAGGGCTTTGCCGGGGGAATATGTCCGACCGCATCTGGTACCGCTATGGCACTGCCGCGGCAGCGGCCGCGCTCGTATTCGCGGTGCGCGCGGGGCTCGATAACTATCTCGAAGACCGGACCTTCACGATCATCTTTGTCCCCGCCGTGCTGTTTGCCGCGTTCGCCGGCGGCCGCGGTCCGGCGATCCTCACCACCCTGCTCTGCCTCGTCATCAGCGCCAAATTCCTCGGCAGGAGCCTGGTCACTGAGCCTGCGAATCTGATCGATATCGCCTGTTTTGCTGTCCTCGGTCCGATCCTTGGCTTTATGGGTGACCGGCTACTGAAGGAGAGCGATCAGGCGCGAAATCGCCAGGCCCATCTGCAGTCGATCCTCGACACGGTCCCTGATGCGATGATTGTCATCGACGATCACGGCATTATTCGCTCCTTCAGCGCTGCAGCCGAGCGCCTGTTTGGCTGGAAAGCGGACCAGGTCGTCGGAACGAACGTTTCGAGTCTGATGCCACAGCCGTATCGCGGCGAGCACGACCGGTATCTCGAGCGATACCTTACGACCGGCGAACGGCGCATCATCGGCATCGGCCGCATCGTGGTCGGAGAACGGAGTGACGGCTCGACGTTTCCGATGGAGCTCGCCGTCGGCGAGGCTAAGGTACGCGGAGAACGCTTCTTCACCGGCTTTATCCGCGATCTCACCGAGCGTCGGGCGCAGGAACGGCGGCTTCAGGAGCTGCAGTCCGAGCTGGTTCATGTGTCGCGATTGACCGCTATGGGTGAGATGGCGTCCTCAATCGCGCATGAGATCAACCAGCCGCTGTCAGCCATCACGAACTACATGCGCGGTGCGAAGGCGCTGCTGGCGTCGGAAATACCGGATGCTACCCGAATTCGGGATGCGCTCGAGCGGGCCGCGCAGCAAGCCCTACGGGCCGGCGACATCATCAAGCGTCTGCGCGAATTTGTCGCGAAGGGCGAGACCCAGCAATCCCTGGAGAGCCCGGCCACCCTGCTCGAAGAGGCTGTCGCATTAGCGCTGCTCGGCGCCAAGGAGCAGGGCGTCCGGGTGGCGATCCGCAGCGACCGGGACATGCCCCCGATCATCGTCGACAAAATACAGATTCAGCAGGTCGTGCTCAACCTGGTTCGCAACGCGATCGAGGCGATGGCCTCGGGCCCGCGCCGCGAATTGACCGTCGGCGTCGCCAACACTAACGGTGTTGCGACGTTCACTATCGCCGATACCGGCCCGGGCATTAGCCCCGATATCGCCGACCGTTTATTTCAGCCCTTTATCACGACCAAGGAGCATGGCATGGGTGTCGGCCTCTCGATCTGCCGGACCATCATCGAATCCCATGGCGGACGCATCGATGTGACGCCAAACGCTGGTGGCGGCACGGTTTTTCAGTTCATCCTCCCGTTCGCGGAGGACGGAGAAGAAGCATGACAACGCGGCGTACAATTCTCGTGATCGACGATGATCCAGCTATGCGAGACTCACTGGCCTTCCTTCTTGACGTCAACGGCTTTGCCGTAACCTCTTATGAGACGGCAACCGATTTTCTCGATCATCTCGCCGGCAGAACAGTCGACTGCATTGTATCTGATATCCGTATGCCGGGCATGAGCGGCCTCGAATTGGTCCGCAAACTCAAGGCCGACGCAGTCGCATGTCCCGTCATTCTGATGACTGGCCATGGAGACGTCGCACTCGCGGTCGAGGCGATGAAGGCAGGCGCGGTTGACTTCATCGAAAAACCGTTCGAGGACGAGGCGCTCTTGCGTGCAATCGGCGAAGCGTTGCAAATGCAGTCGGCGGCCCCCGCCGACGGTACGGTCAAGCGCGAGGCCGAGGCTCGCCTGGTGGATCTCTCGCCGCGCGAACGTGACGTTCTGCGGGGGCTCGTGGCGGGCAAGATCAACAAAGTGATCGCCCACGACCTTGGCATCAGCCCACGAACAGTCGAGGTTTACCGGGCTAACTTGATGGCCAAGACCAATGTGCGCAGCATGTCGGAATTGATGCGGATCGCGATCGCTGCCGGGCTCTAGACGCATGCTCCTCCTGCGCAAATACCAAGAGCCAGTTGAGTAACGTGTCTCGACTCGCTCTGCCGCTGCCCGCGCAAGGCATCTGCCAGATTGCTTGCCTGGATAACGGCCAGTCCGGTCAACCCGCAAAAGCTGAGCTCAACAATTGCGTAGGTGCGCTGTGCAAGAGAGACCCTGAAATTCATCGCGTTTCACCAACCGATTTGCTGCAAACGGGCTTCCCGATCTGACCTGGGCATGGGCGAAGCAATATGGGCTCGCCTGAGAGCGGCCGGCACAGACCATTGGGCCGCGAGATTTAACTCGCGTACCCTCTCCTACCGGAATCCTGCAGCGGGGTTCTTCTTCGCATGGCGACGAGCAGGACGATCTATCGTCAATCCGTTGCAATGTTGCGTTCTGACGACAGGTGACGCCCGCAATGTGGGGCGACGTCAATCGCCGATCAACGCTCGCGCATGCTGTCGCACGGCCGCGAGGCGACCGAGTAGCTGATCGTGCTGCTGCTGCAGCTTCGTCCTGGGCCGCTCCGGCCGGACACACAGCGACCAAGCCGCTGATCTGGAGCAGTTGCAGTTCGAGCATCAATAGCACTCGACGGACGGACTGGCGAAAGTCCGCTCCGGACGCGACCTCTTCGTAGTTCGCCCGGTGCGATTCCGGAAAGTGCACGACGCTTCCCATCACCATGACCTAGTTTAAGTTCGGGAGGAGGAAGCCCAATGGCAAGCAAAGCTTCCTTTCGAGCCCATAAACAACAACCAAGATGCACCTATTCCGCCTTGATCCGGATCAAACAAGGTGAGCTGAGGCGGATCAAGATAAGTGTCATCGCACAATGCTTTGCTGGGTGAAGTCAGTCGAACGAAAAAGGGGCATCAATGGACGAGATCACGCATTTCATTGCCCTGCCGTACGATCGGACCGATGGCGAACTCGTTCCGGGCCAGCAGGCCAAGTGCGCCAGCCCAGCCGCGGCGATTGAGCACGCCAAGCACTTATGGAAGACGTTCGGCCACGCTGGTGCTGCGGCAGTCGTCCGTACCGGCCATCCGGGCATGAAAACTACCGTGCTGCGGACATATGGGATGGTACCAAACGACTTGGAGCAGGAACGGTTCTTTTCCTGACTCCCAGTAAAAATCACACTTCTTATTGCGCTAGCTCAAATCGTCGTCCGCCATAGCGTGCTTGAAGAGAACTATTAGGATGATCGACCTCTCCTCCCTGGGGTTGTATCGATATTCAATGCCCGGCTCTTGCCGGGCATCTTTTTGTCGAACACTGCGCCATATGCGTGAACCAGCGCTTAGTGGAGCTCGCCGCTCTGCCGGCAAGCCACGATCCTGCGGCCGCAAATGCGCAGGGCGAACAACGCATCCCCGCGAATGGGCAGTCCGGTCGATGTACTGATCATTCCGAGCAACGAGGAAGTCAGTATTGCGCGGCACTGCCGCAGCCTGCTGATCCCGAACTGCTAGTTCGCATCGCCTTTGGCTTGGCGGCAGCCGCGAGCAAGTCTGATCCAGGACAATCGTTGAGAGACCGCTGTAACGATCTGATTCAGTCCGTCGCCGCGACCCACATCACAAGCTCGCGCGCGAGGGCGCCGAAGGCTCGATCGAATGCGGCTGCCGCCTCAGACGGTGTGAGCGAGTTAATTCCTTCAGATCCCTCAAGAAGCTTTGCGGCCTTTACTTGACCATTTCGATCCACGATCTTCGCGGAGAAGGAGATCGTCGCGCGCGGTTGAGGTCCCTGAGCAATTTCGAAACGGCGCAGGTCTATCAGGAGACGCGGCGCGCCTTCTACGCCGCTGTCGGCGCGCAGTGGCGCATGCTTGACGTCGTAATTCTCGAAGCTCTGCAGCAACCGCGTCTGCACCAGCAAAGGGAGACTATCGCTCCACTGCGCACCGTCGAATCCCTGAGTTTCCTCATCCGGCGTGAACAAAAAGCGCTGGGTCTGGAGGCGGGCGATCGCGGTCGGCTCCGCCATGACCAGCTGCTCGGGCAGATTCGCATGGCGTTGCGCTCCAAAGCTGTCCACCGCGTGAAGGTCATACGCCACCTTGCGCGGCGCAGGCGCACCGCCGCCGGTCATGCGTTCCAGCCCGGTCACGATGCCATCGAGCTTCGGCGTATTGCGCGCGAGTCCTTCGGCGAACGTGCTGAGATTGTCGATCGTGCTGTGCAGCGGCGCGGCGTTCTCGGATAGCACGGCATCGACCCGGCGTAGTGCATCGCGGGCGGCCTGCGTCATGCTCCGCCCGGCCCCCTTTTCGGCCACCAGCGGTTCACGCGCCGGCGGCGCCTGGGGATCATCGCCGCCTTCCAGCGCGATCACCGGCACGCCAGTCAGTCCCTGGAAATCGAGGCCGACGCGTGTATCGCTATGCACCGGCGTGCGCTCGGCGACTGCGATCGTGGCGTGAACCTCGCGCGGACGGTCCGGAACCAGCTCAAGCGCGGTCACTTCGCCAACGCGGATTCCATTGAAGAGGACGCCTGCCCCGACGAGCAGACCCGGCACCGGATCGGCGAAAACCAGCTGATATGTCTGCCGTTTCCCGATCCCCCCGACATTGTTCAGCCAGTAAACGAAGCCGAACACAGCGACGATCGCCGATAACACGAATGCACCAACGACGATGTAGGGCGCGCGGATTTCCATATGCGTCTCTCTCTGCCTAATTGCCGAGGCCCAGCTTCTGCGCCCGGGCACCATGAAAGTAGGCCTGGACCCAGGGATGATCGGACTTGAGCACCGATGACAGCCGCCCGATTGCCGCGATCCTGCCGTCGGCGAGCGCGGCGACGCGGTCGCAGATGGCCTGCAGGCTGTTCAGGTCGTGTGTCACCATGAACACGGTGAAGCGCAACGTCCGGTGCAGCGTCCGGATCAGGGCATCGAATTCTCCCGCGGCGATGGGATCGAGACCGGAGGTTGGCTCGTCGAGAAATAGGAGCGAGGGGTCGAGCGCCAGCGCCCGCGCGAGCGCAACCCGCTTGGTCATGCCGCCCGAGAGCTCGGACGGATACTTGTCCCCGTCTTCGCGCTTCAGGCCAACCATCTCGAGCTTCGCGTCCGCAATTTCGTCCAGCAGCCCCGGCGACAGCCGTGCGCGCTCGCGCAGCGGAAACTGGATGTTCTGGCGAGCCGTCAGGGCCGAAAACAGCGCCCCCTGCTGGAACAGCACGCCCCAGCGGCGCTCGTCATCGCTGTCGCCTGCGAAATCGATCTGTCCGCTCCGCTTCGGAAGTAAGCCAACCAATGTCCGCATCAGCACCGACTTTCCGCCGCCAGACGCGCCCACGAGGCCGAGAATTTCGCCGTCGTTCACGTCGAGATCGAGATGATCGAGGATGATCTTCTCGCCGAAACCGACCACGAGGTCGCTAATTTGGATCGCTGGCGTGTCGGCCATGGCTACATCCCGATCGAAGCGAAGAAGACCGCGAACAACCCGTCGAGCACGATCACCAGGAAGATCGATTTTACGACCGATGCTGTCGTCTGCTGCCCCAACGACTCCGCGCTGCCCTTGACGCTCAATCCCTCGACGGCCGCGACAAGCCCAATCACGAGCGCCATGAACGGCGCCTTGATGATCCCGACCTCGAAATGAGTGACCGAAACCGCGTCATGGAGGCGTGCAATGAAGATCGCCGGACTCATGCCGCCATAAAGCCACGCGATGAGCCCGCCGCCATAGAGCGCCGCGAGCGAGCCGAGAAAGGCGAGGATCGGCAGCGCCACCACCAGCGCCAGGATTCGTGGCAGGATCAGCACCGCGACAGGATCGAGCCCCATGGTGCTGAGCGCGTCGATCTCCTCGCGCATCTTCATCGCACCGATCTCGGCCGTATAGGCGCTGCCGGATCGTCCGGCCACCATGATGGCCACGATCAGCACGCCAATCTCGCGCAGCACGAGGATGCCAACCATGTCCACGACATAGGATTCCGCGCCAAAGCGGCGGAAATGGAAGATGCCCTGCTGGGCGATGATGGCACCGATCAGGAACGTGATCAGCACCATGATCGGCACCGCCTGCCAGCCCACCCGGCCGAGCTGATAGACGGTCGACGTCAATCGGAACGATCGCGGATGCCTGAAAATGCCAAGCAGCGCTAGGCTGAAGGCGCCGAGCATATGTAGGAATGCCGCCGACTCGGATGCCAGCCGCCTGCTGCCGCGGCCGAGTTGATCAAGCTTCTGCAGCACGGGGTTGACCGGTCTGCGTTCGGCGCGGCCGGAGCGATTCAGTCCCCGCACCTCTTCCAGCAGGTCGCCATATGGGCCGTCGGCACCGGTGAGGACTGCTCTGGTCGCGCGACCGCGGGCGAGCCTTTCAAGCAGCCAGGCCCCGACGGTGTCGAGCGCGGTGACACGCCGTACATCGATCGAGCCGATATCGGTGCTCGCGGCGTGCGCGCACAGCCGCTCCAGCGGCTCGACATTGGCAACGTTCCAGGCCCCACATGCGGTGAGCACGCGCGGATCATTCGCATTCGCTATCAGGGCTGGGGCGTTGAGCACGATTCTGATTCCAATTTGCAGCTCACCTTAAGGTGCTGGAGACGCCTGTGTTTGACCCAGCGCAATCGGCCTCACCGTGCCCCGGAATGCGCTTGACCGAGATCAACGGCTTGGCAAGCGGCGACCTTATGATTTGACAGATTGCCCGGCAGCCTCGGGCGTCCTCAGGAGATTTCAGATGAATCGCGCCGCCTTCAAACCTTTGCAAAATACTGCATTGCCACACTCGTTCAGGCAGGTTCGGCTCGAGCGCGCACGCGAGCACGATCACCCCGATGGCGACGGCGCGTCGACGATTGGCTATATCATCGTTGCCCCGCTCGACTCCGCATCGCGGATCGACGTCGAGACCTGGAAGGCCCATCGCGACGCCTGCCGCGTCGTTCGTCAGCGGCCCGCCGAAGATGATCAGCTCGGCCACCTCGTGCATGGTCCAGGCGACAATTGGCGATTCCACTATGACGTGGCTGGCGCGGCGGCCGACGAAGCCGGTTATCATTTCGGCAATGAACGCTTCCGGCCCGGCGAGTATGTCTCAGTTCACGAAGCGGACGGCATGCATCCCTATCGCGTGGTTGCCGTCACGCCGCTTTGATTGCGCCCCCGCCGGATCAGGATGTCGGTCCCCAAGGCATCCGCGACCGGGAGGGAAAGGTCGAGGACGACGTTGACGATCCGGTGGTCGGTTGGTTCAGTGGCGGCGGTGAACCCGAGTTCACGGCACATACTCAGCATGGTGGTGTTCTCGGCCAGCACTTCACCGGAAAGCCGCTTCAGCCCTTCCGATTTCGCATAATGGATCACGAGCTGCATCAGCGCCCATCCAAGTCCTTTGCCCTTGAGATCGGACTGCAGCAAAACAGCGTATTCGGCATTCTCATAGAGCGAATCCGAATGAAGCTGGACTGCTCCTACCATGGCCCCCGTAATCGGATCCAGCGCGGCAAAGGCCATTGCACGCGCGTAGTCGAGTTGGGTCAGCCGCGCAATGAACGTGTGCGAAAAGTTCCTCATCGCCTGGAAGAAGCGAAGCCTGAGGTCCTCGGCGGTCACCCGCCTGAAGAAACTCTCGACCATGGGCTCATCCTCCGGCCGCAACGGCCGGACCACGACGCATGAGCCGTCTCTCAAGGCGAGCTCGCCTTCCCATTGCGATGGGTAGGGCCGCACCGCAAGCCGGGTCTGACCGGCAAACAGCCGCGGCGGCTTGCGGATCGCCACGCGCGCGTCGAGCGCCAGCACGCCGGTCTCGTCCGCGAGCAGCGGATTGATGTCGAGCTCGGCGACTTCCGGAATATCCGCCGCCATCTGCGCCAGCTTGACGAGGGTTAGCGGCACGGCGTCAGCCGGCACGGCCCCGACATCGCGATAGGCAGCAAGTAGCCGCGAGACCCGGGTACGCCCGACCAGCTCGCGCGCCAGGTTCATGTCGAGGGGTGGCAGCGCCAGCGCCTTGTCGTTGATCACTTCGACCGCGGTGCCGCCGCGACCAAACACGATCACCGGGCCGAAGGTCGGATCGTCGGCAATGCCGAGGATCAGTTCGCGTGCCGCTCGCCGCTCGATCATCGGCTGGATCGTCACGCCCTGCAGGATGGCATCCGGCCGTGCGCTCCGCGCGCGCGACAATACTGCCCTGGTTGCCTCGGCGACGCTTTCGCCGTTTCGCAAGCCGAGGATGACCCCGCCGACATCGGACTTGTGGCTGATATCGCGGGAGAACACCTTGACCGCCACCGCACGCCCGCGAGCCAGAAACGGCGCAGCCTTGTCAGCGGCATCATCGGCATCACGGGCAACAACCGTCGGAACGATTGGAATATCGTAGGCCTTGAACAAGGCGACGATCTCGACCGGGTCGAGCCATCTCCGCCCCTCGGACAGCGCCTCCGCGATCACTCGCCGCGCCGCCGCCGTCTCCGGCGCAAACATTGAGGCGATGCTGGGCGGAGTTGCGGCCAGCGCGATGGATACCTCGCGATATCTCACCAGATGCATGAAAGCGCGCACCGCGTCATCTTCGGTCGGAAAATGCGGGACGCGGGCCGCCTCAAAAGTCGTAGCGGTTCGCTCATCCGTACCCGTCCACGCCGCGAGCACCAGCGGGGCGACCTCGCTCTTCCTGACCCGGCGGTCACGAACACATTGCGTCACCGCCTCGGCGATCGCCTCGGTCGGCACAACCGCCGTCTCCACATTCATGACCAGGACCGCATCGCTGTTTGCGTCATCAAGCAACGCGTCGAGGGCGGACACATAGCGGGTGGCGTCGGCATCGCCCGAAATGTCGACAGGATTGGCACGCGACCACCCGCGCGGCAGAACCTCATCAAGCCGCTTGACCGTCCGCGCAGTCAGGCCTGCAGGAGCGCCGCCGAGTTCGGCCAGGCGGTCGACCGCGAGAATCCCAAGCCCGCCGCCGTTGGTCAGAAGCGCCAGCCGATTGCCGCGCGGGACGAAGCCGCGACCGAGCAGCTCGGCGCAATCGAACAACTCACGCAAGTCGTACACCCGCAGCATCCCGGCACGGCGGAATGCGGCATCATAGACTGCATCCGAACCGGCCAGCGCGCCGGTATGGGTCGCTGCGGCTTTGGCACCTTGCGCCAGCCGCCCCGACTTGACGACGATCACCGGCTTCAGCCGCGCTGCGGCGCGGGCAGCCGACATGAACTTGCGCGCGTCTTTGACGGCCTCGAGGTAGAGCAGTATCGCGTTGGTGCGATCATCCTGCGCGAAATAGTCCAGTAAATCAGCGACGTCGACGTCGAGCTGGTCGCCGATCGACACGATGCCGGAGAAGCCGAGCTGCCGCTCGGCCGCCCACGCGACCATCGCCGCGGCAACCGCGCCAGACTGCGAGATCAAGGCCATGCGTCCGTCGGATGGACGATGGGCTGCGAAGCTCGCGTTGAGCTTCGCGCGCGGCACCATCACACCAATACAATTGGGCCCGACGAGGCGTATGCCGTGCATGCGCGCCGTTCGTGCGACCGTCTCGGCAAGCGAGCCCGCCCCATGCCCGAGGCCCGCCGACAGGATCACCGCGCCGGCGACGCCAACTGCGGCAGCGTCTGAGATGATCCCGGGGATTGCGGTCGCCGGCGCCGTGATCACGAGAAGATCCGGAACAAATGGGAGCGACTCGAGATCGCGGAACGTCGCCTCGCCGTCAATCGCGGCGTAGTTTGGATTGACCACGGCGATCCGGCCGGAAAAGCCGCACGCCTTGAGGTTCATGAGCACCGCCAACCCGAGCGACGACGGACGCGAGCTGCCGCCGACAAGCGCAACCGATCGAGGCGAAAGAACCCGATCTAGGCCAAACGTAGACATCGGGCTGTCTCGCAAGGAACAAGCGGAGGCGCCTGCCGCTTCGTGCAGCGCGCCAAGGCCCGCATGACATCCTCGCGAGCAATGATACCGAGCACGTGGCGATATTTGTCAACCACGGGCAGACTTTTCAGGCGATGCGCGACCATTAGCTGCAGAACGCGTTGCAGATTTGTGTCCGGCTCGACCGCGATCACGTCGGACGACATGATCTCGTCGACCGTCGTTCCCATCCGATCGTCATAATGCGGTAGTATGTGATCTGTCGTACAGGCAAATGCCTTCAGGGCGTCAAGCTTCGTGACAAACCCAACCACGACATCGTCGCGGAGCACCGGATAGGCGTCATAGTCGTCTTTGGCGAACAGCCGGTACAGATCGCCCACGGTCATTTCGGGGGCAACGCTTCGCACCGAAGTCGTCATGTTGTTCGCGACGGTTTCCTGAAGAAACTCGTACATTGCTAATCCCCTTTGAATGGCTTTTTCGGGGACGCGTCGCTGCTTGACGAGCGACACGCCCCCACAAGACGGCTACGCGGCCGTCTTGATGTCGATCTGCCTGCTCTGCTTGGGTGTCGGCTTCTTGACGGTGACCTTGAGTACGCCCTTGGCGATTTCGGCGCTGACGTCTTCCGCCTTGATGCCCTCGGGCAATGCAACGGACCGCGAGAACGTGCCGAAGCTGCGCTCGACCAGGTGATAGTCCTTGTCCTGCTCCTCGCGCTCACTCCTCTTGTCGCCGCGGATCGTGAGCGTGTTGTCGGCAAGGTTGAGCTGAACGTCCTTGGTCTCGAGGCCCGGCAGTTCGGCGCAAATCTCGATGGTCTTGTCGGTCTCGCTGACGTCCATGCGCGGCATCATCGCCACCGGCGTTGCGAAGGGCGGAAAATTGCGGCCGAATCCATCGAACAGCCGGTCGATTTCCTGCTGCAGAAACGTGAATGGATTGGCTTCCCGCCGCGCCACGGCGCGCTGGGTTCCAACGGGAATCATGTCCTTGATCATCGGTGGCTCCTGTTTGGGTCTTGGCTTTTAAGTCTCGGCTCGCGAGGCAAAGCTAATCCGGAACACCCAACGGGCGTTGACCGGGATCAAAACCAGGCCAATGTCACATGATCAAAGGAAGGTCACAGACCCCTGAGCGAGTTCCGTCATGCATGCCATGATCCTGCCTGCGCGTGGCGCGCAGCTGCAATATGTGGAACGACCGGACCCAATACCTGGCCCAGGTGAGGTCCGGGTCAAGATCAGCGCCTGCGGCGTCTGCCGCACCGACCTCCATGTCGTCGATGGAGAGCTGCCAAACATCGCCTATCCAATCGTACCCGGCCACGAGGTGGTTGGCCGTATCGACGCAATTGGCGACGGCGTAGGCCATGCGCATCTCGGCACACGCGTCGGCGTCCCCTGGCTCGGCTCGACCTGCGGGCATTGTCCCTACTGCCGGGAGGGCAAGGAAAACCTCTGCGACGATCCCCTGTTCACCGGCTATACGCGGCACGGCGGCTTTGCGACCCATCTGGTGGCGGATGCGCGTTACTGCTTTCCGCTCGGCGAGGACGGCGACGACGCCGAGCTTGCACCCCTGCTGTGCGCTGGCTTGATCGGCTGGCGCTCCCTGGTGATGGCCGGCGACGGCCGCAAACTCGGCATCTACGGTTTTGGCGCGGCGGGACATATCGTCGCGCAGGTCGCACGCTGGCAAACGCGGGATGTCTACGCGTTCACCCGTGCGGGCGACACCGAGGCCCAGCATCTGGCATTGTCGCTCGGCGCATGCTTGACCGGAGCCTCCGAGGACCCGCCGCCGGAGCAGCTCGACGCCGCAATCATCTATGCGCCCATAGGCCCACTGATCCCGCTTGCCTTGCGCGCCCTGCGCAAGGGCGGACGCGTGGTCTGCGCCGGCATCCACATGTCGGATATTCCGAGCTTTCCTTACGACATCCTCTGGGGTGAACGGCAGATCGTCTCCGTCGCCAACCTGACGCGACAGGATGGCGTCGACTTTCTCAAGACGGCGGCGAGGGCCGGAATCCGGACACACGTCAGCGTCTTCCCCCTTGACCAGGCGAACGAAGCGCTCGCGCGCCTGCGCGACGGCAAGCTCGTCGGCGCGGCTGTTCTGGAACCACGATGACGCCGACATCATCAACCGACAAGGCCACAGGCGACACCGGCCAGGCGCCTGTATTGTCGTTCATGGCCGGATCCGGCGAACGGAACGCGCCGGTCCAACGGATCGACACCCATTGTTCGATCGTCTTTCTCGGGCCGTCGCGCGTCCTGAAGATCAAGCGAGCGGTCAAGCTGCCCTATCTCGACTTCTCGACGCTGGAGAAGCGGCGGCGTGCTTGCGAGGACGAGATTGCCATCAACAAGCGCCACGCCCCCTCGATCTATCGCGGGGTGGTGTCGATCACACGCGAGCGCGATGGCTTCGTGATCGGAGGGACCGGACAGGTTGTCGAATGGGCCGTCGAAATGGCTCGCTTTGACGAAAGTAAGACGCTCGATCACCTGGCCGCGCAAAATGCTATCGGGCCAGAGCTTGGTGAGAGCCTGGCGGCCGTTCTGCTGGATTCACATGAGGCCGCCGCCAGCAGCGATGGATCGAATTGGCTCGCATCGCTTCCGATCATCATCGACCGCAACACGGAGCAGTTCCGCGGCTCGGCAGACTTTCCCCGCGACAGCATCGACAAGCTGCATGGGTTGAGCCACTGCGAGCTGGAGCGGCATCGCAAGCTCTTGCAGTCACGTGCAGCAGCGGGACAAGTCCGACGCTGCCACGGCGACGCCCACCTCGGCAATATCGTTATGATCCATGGCAGGCCCGTCTTGTTCGACGCAATCGAATTTGACCCTGAAATAGCGACAACGGACGTCCTTTACGACCTGGCATTCCCCCTCATGGATCTCTTGGCGTTTGGGCAACGCGCTGCCGCCAACAGACTATTCAACAGCTATATGCAGGCGGCATGGGCCGCGCAATCGACGGCGCTTGCCGTGTTACCGCTATTTCTCTCAATCCGTGCCGCGATCCGGGCCAACGTACTCCTCACCAAGCGGCAGCAACTCCGGCACGATCCAACGATTGCGAGGGCTGCGAGGAGATACTTCGATGCGGCAGTCCAGCTCATTGCACCGGAGCTGCCCAGCCTCCTCGCAATTGGCGGGAAGTCCGGCACCGGCAAGAGCGTGCTGGCGCGGGACATGGCACATCTGATCGCGCCAGCGCCAGGCGCGCTGGTTCTGCGATCGGACGTTATTCGCAAGCAACTCCACGACGTGAGCGAGCATACGACTTTGCCCGCAACGACGTACACCGCCGAAGCATCCGATCGCGTCTATCGGGCCATGTTCGGACACGCTGTGCACACATTAGCTCAAGGGGTTTCGGTCATACTCGATGCGGCATTTCTCAAGCCGGCGGAGCGACATGCCGCTGAAGCCGTCGCCCGCAACGCGAAGGCTGAGTTCCGCGGCATCTTCCTGACCGCCGATCGCGCCGCTCGGCTGCATCGCGTAGCATCACGACGACACGACGCGTCGGACGCGACGCCAGACGTGGTCTTGGTTCAAGACAACATTGAAACCGGAACGATCGATTGGGATGTTGTGGAGGCTTCCGGCACGCCCTCGGCTACGCTTGAACGTTGTATTCTCTCGCCTGCTGGCGAATTCAACGGACAGTGAGAGCGGTAAGTCGCCTAAGGGAAACTCCTGAATTGGTCGATGCCATCGGGTCTGGCAACATCCTCGCGCCGAAAGGAGGACTTCCATGAAACAGCGATTGACCTTTCTCTTTGTCGCTAGTGCGATCCTCGCGGTTGTGGTTTCTTTGTTATGCAACTGGTACTTTCCGGATCTGGTTCCGCTTGCGTCGACCGAGCCGGCGACGACAGGCTGGCGGCTTGACGCGGCCTTTGCCGTGTCCACGCTCAGATGGACCGCGGCGTTCGTGGCGGCAGCCTCTGGCCTGTCGTTGCTGCTGATGACCTTCACCAACCGAAACGCCAAAGTCCGCTAGAACGCGAGTTGTCCGTCTGATCTTGATGCCTGCCGGTCCTCGAAGGTCGGTTCGTTGGAGCCGACCATTGACGTCGTGGAACGCCGTTGCCGACGTGTTCCTTGTGAGGTAAGTACACCAGCCGTCACCTTTCAGGTGCAGTTCGATGTCTCCGCCGGCTAGGATCTCAGCCGCCGCCCCCAGAGTGGCTTGAGCAGTTCAAGGATTACCAGCATCGCCACTCCCGGTCCGAGCGCGATCATCAGATCGTCCGGATGCAGAAGACCGAACCGAAACAAGGTAGATGCTGGAGGCCAGAGCAGTGCGGTCGCGAGAGCGCCTGCGACCGAAAGCAGGATCGCGGCCAGCGCTGGATTTGGCCGCAAGAAAGCCGACAGGAATGAGGCACTGAACGATCGATTGACCAGGACAAGACCAACAATCGATCCGATGAGGGCGAAGAAGGCCAAGGCTCTCGCTTCATCTGCAGGCATGCCAATACGAAGTGCGATGACGAACGGGATTGCGACAAGTGCAAAACTCAAGGCACCTTGAAGAAGGCTCCAGCCAACCAGCGCCCAAGTAAACAGAGCGCTGTCGGTCCGCCTGGGTGGGCGAGCCATGATGTCGCGCTCCTCGCGCTCGGCCTCGAACACGAGTGAGCACACGGGATCGATGATCAGCTCCAGAAATGCGATATGAACGGGGCCGAGAATCAAAGGTAATCCGAAAACCAGGGGAAGCAGGGCAAGCCCTGCGATTGGAACGTGGACAGCGAAGATAAAAGCCATCGCCTTTCGCAGATTGTCGTAGATGCGTCGACCCAGGCGGATGGCCGAGATGATCGCGCTGAAATCGTCGTCAAGCAGCACGATGGAGGACGCCTCGCGCGCGACATCCGTTCCACGCCCGCCCATCGCAATGCCGATGTGGGCCGCCTTCAGGGATGGAGCGTCGTTGACGCCATCGCCGGTCATCGCAACGATCTCGCCGTTCTGCTTCAACGCCTGCACGATGCGGAGCTTCTGCTCAGGCAATACGCGCGCAAACACGTTCACACGCCTGACGTGCTCCGCGAGCTGCACGTCATCCATGAGCCTGATCTGATCCCCCGTGATCACCTCATGGACATCCAGTCCCGCCTGCTTCGCAATTGCGGTCGCGGTTGCCGGATAATCGCCTGTGATCATTGTGACGCGAATTCCCGCTGAGCGGCATTCACGCACCGCACCGGGCACGTTGGAGCGAAGCGGATCGGCGAATCCCACCAGTCCGAGGAAGCGGAATGCGAAGGCTTCTTGCGAGCAAGGAAGCTGGCCGCCTTTAAACACGGCCGCCGCAACCCCGAGCACACGGAGCCCTTGCTCCGCCATCAGGCCGACGACATTTCTCATCGATTCTTGATCTGCACGACTCAACCCGCAGAGACGCGCGATCGCCTCAGGCGCTCCCTTAGCTGCAACAACGCATTCCTCCGCAAGGGATGACCGCCAGACCTGGGTCATGGCCAGGAGTTCGGGCCGGAGTCCGTAAGTTCGTACCAGCTGCCGGTGAGCATCCGGTCCGCTATTTTCCTTCCGGGCGTCGCCGGCAAGGGCGTGCAATGCCCGCTCCATTGGATCCAATGGCTGAGGCGAGCTGGCAAGCACGCCGTAGCGTAGCATCTTCGAGAATTCGGGCCGTACGCAACCCGGATTCGTAGACTCGGGACGCATGCATGCACCATCGAGCAACCGCAATTCGACAACCGACATTTCATTCAGCGTCAGAGTACCGGTCTTGTCGGTGCATAAGACCGTGGCGGAGCCCAGCGTCTCAATTGCGGCCGCCCGGCGCGTCAGCACGCGGACTTTCGAAATGCGCCACGCGCCCACGGCCATGAACACGGTGAGCACCACACCAAATTCTTCCGGCAGCATGGACATGCCGATCGCGACGCCGCCGAGCAACGCCTGCAGCCAGTCTCCGCGCAACATCCCGTAAAGCAGCACGGCAACGATGCTGACCGCAGCGCCGCCGAAGAAGCAAAGCCGCACCAGCCTCGCTATCTGCTGTTGAAGCCGCGGCGGCTCCGCCTGCAGCGCACCCAACGACACTCCGATCTTTCCGATCTCGCTTTGCTGCCCGGTGGCCGTGACCCGGGCGGTGCCCTCGCCTCGAACGACGAGCGAGCCGGAATACACGAACGGCTGATCGTCGCCGCCCGGCCGATGCTCAGCCACGGCGTCCGTCTCAACCACCTGCTTCCGAACGGGTACAGACTCGCCCGTCAGCAGGGACTCATCGACCTGCAGATCGTGACCGTCGATGAGCACAGCGTCGGCTGGCACGCGATCACCGTCGCCAAGGATAATGAGGTCGCCTCGGACGACGTCCCGGCCGGCAATACGCTGACGTACCCCATCCCGCATCACGAGGGCTCGCGGACTGGTCAGGTCACGCAAGGCTTCCAACACGCGTTCGGTTCGTGTCTCCTGCACGATCGTGATCACGATCGACATGGCGCCAAAGCCAAGGAGCAGCAGTGCCTCCTGGAGATCACCAAGCAGGAGGTAGATCAGTCCACCGCACAGGAGGAGGGCGAGCATCGGCTCTCGTAGCACTTCAAGCACGATACGCATGGGAGTGCGCCGCTCAGGGCTCGGAAGCTCATTGTATCCTTCGACCCGAAGCCGGGTCGTGGCTTCAGCTTCGCTCAGTCCTATGCGGTCTGTGGCACTCACGTCTTCCGCCACAGGCTCCAGAAGCTTCCTCCCAGCAAAAGCGCGGTAACGAGCAGAATGGCCACGAATGTCTGAATGATGTCAAAGTTCAGGGAATCTCGCGCCACGAACAGCGCGGTGATAGATCCCACGAGGACGAAGAGGATACGAAGGATGACGCTCATAGCTCTCTCCTACAGGTCCAACATTGTTCGAAGCTCGCCAGGCAGGGGGGCGTAGCTCGATCCTCGATCCCGCTGGTCCGGCATTACTCTAGGGGTCCACGCCACGGAAGCAGTTGCGGCAGATCAAACTGCCTGAGTGCTTGTGGTGGCGGGATCAATGCTGGAGAACATACTGACCTGGCGCATCAAAGAGCGGCGGCCCGCCCTGGGGCGCATGAAGCAACGTCTTCGCCGGCTCCCAGGCTCCCGAAAACGCGGTAAGAAAGCGAACCCACTCCGGCCACCAGGATCCGTCGCGATTCACCGCCTTCCGCAGCCACTCGTCGGGACCGACATAGGGTTGATCCGCCTTCTTCTCCAACAACTGATAGCTGTGCCCCTCCTCCGACGGCGGAGCAACGATGCCGGCGTTGTGCCCGCCGCTCGCCAGCACGAAGGCGATATCGGCATCCGCAAGCAAATGAACCTTGTGAACCGACCGCCAGGGCGCGACGTGATCACGGACCGTGCCCACCACAAACATAGGGGCGCAAAGGTCGGAAAGTGCCATCGGCTGCCCGTCCGCCAGATAGCGGCCCTCGGCAAGGTCGTTGTCGAGAAACAGCTTGCGCAGATAATCCGAATGCATCCGGCAGGGCATGCGGGTCGCGTCCGCGTTCCATGACATCAGGTCGCTCGGTGCGGCGCGCTCGCCCATGAGATAGTCGCGAATCAGGCGCGACCAGATCATGTCGTTCGACCGCAGTAACTGGAACGCACCGGCCATCTGCGCCGTCTCGAGCACGCCGCGCTGCCGCATCATGTCCTCCAGGAATGCAATCTGGCTTTCATTGATGAAGAGCGTAAGTTCGCCCGCATCGATAAAATCGACCTGGGCCGCCAGCAGCGTCACCGACCGGAGGCAACCAGGCCGCTGCCTTTGCAATCGGGCCGCGGCAATCGCTAGCAGGGTGCCACCGAGGCAGTAGCCCGCCGCATGGATCGCGCGTTCAGGGGCGAGCTGATTGATGACGTGGATGGCCGCGTCGACCCCAAGCTTGCGATAGTCCTCGAGACCAAGATCGCGATCGGCTGGCCCCGGATTTCGCCATGAGATCATGAATACGGTGAAGCCGCGCTCGACCAGGAAGCGCACTAGCGAGTTCTCGGGCGAAAGATCGAGAATATAATATTTCATGATCCAGGCCGGCACGATGAGCACCGGCTCCGGGCAGACGTCCGTGGTCGCGGGCGCGTATTGAATGAGCTCGATCAGCTCATTGCGGTAGACGACTTTACCCTTGGTCGTGGCTACATCCTTGCCGACCACAAAAGGCGGGGGCCCGGAGGGCTTGCCGCTCAGCAGGTCCCGGCAATCTTCCAGCCAGTTATGCCAACCCGACACGAAGTTGCCGCCACCCGAATCCATCGCCCGGCGCAGCACCTCTGGATTGCTGAATGCAAAGTTGGACGGCGCCACCACATCGAGGCATTGGCGGACAGTGAAATCCACAATTGCCGCATTTCCCTTCGAAACACCGTGCAGGCTGCCGGTCGCCGAATGCCACCATTGCTCTCCCAGCAGGAATGCTTGCGCCAAGACGTTGAAGGCCGGCAATGTCCAATCCTGGCCGGCAAAACGCTTGTCACCCGGCTGTGGCTTGACCATGAACCAGGGCTGCCAGGCAGCATGGGGCGTCGACACCATGCGCACGAACCGCGAGCCCTCAGCAACTGCGTTCAGTGCCAGTTGAAGCCGTTTGCCGGGTGACGCCGCAAGATGGAGTTGCCAGTCGGCGAAAGCGAGCGCGAGACCGGCCGGTGAAAGTCCGCCGGTCCATCGCGCCATCGCCGCATGAACCAGTTGATCGATCGATTCGGCGCCCGTCGATGGCTCGCTTTCGGACGGCACTGAAGCGGCCGTCGTGGCACTCGTCACATCGTCGTTAGCGGGAGATGTGGGTTGGTCGATAGCCGCTTGGATCGTCATCGCTCGCCTCCTTGCCCGAGCGGGACCGGCTCGGGCGCAATCTGTCTTCCGTCTGGCAGCTGTCCAGATCTCTCCCTGTTTAGCCGAGGTGGAACCGCTTCCGACCCAGCGCCACGATCTCCCCGTCCGTCGGATGATCGCTCGGCTCAACATGCAGGTTAAGGTCGGGCCGTTCCGCCGCGAGATATTGCATCAGCTCAACCTTCTCGATACCCGGACCGATGACGAGCAACTCGCTGCAACCGCTCACGGCCTCCCCTACCCGGGCGAGGAATGTCGCGTCGGCCTGGACGCGGCCATCGCCAATCGTATTCGCCTTGTGATGCAGATGCTGCGACACCAAATGCGCATGGACGGCCGTCGCGCTGACGCCTGTCAACCCAATGCCGAAAACCTTCGCAACGAGGTGATCGATCCAAACGACGGCGTGCGCATGTGATTGCAGGGTCATCTCGCTCATGAAGTAACTCCGGTACTTTCTTTCTCTGCTTCTCTCAATCGGCGCGCCAATGCCGCAAGCAGTTCCCTGCGACTGACAATACCAACGACAGTTCCGGCGCAGAGCACCGGAATCTGGGCGACATTGTAGACATCCATCTGTGCGACGACGTCCCCGATCGATGCTTCGATATCGACGGTGATCGGCGAGCCACTCATGAGCGAGCCGATCTGCAGCGTGCGCATGCGTTCGCGTTCAGGTGAATTCTCCGCAATGCCAAGCAGAGACTCCAGCCAGTTTCCTGACGGCGGGCTGATGTCAAGCTCATCGCGGTGAAGGAAATCCCCCTCCGAAACCATGCCGACAAGGTCGCCGGCGTCGTCGATCACCGGCAGGCCGCGCTGATCGGTCTCAAGCAGCAGCTCGACCGCATCGAGCACGGTGGCAGTCGGCTTGATCGTCGCGAACGAGCTGCGCATCACATCGGTGACGAGCATTGCCATCTCTCCTATTCAACACATGTGTTGGCCGCCATTGATCGACAGAGTCGATCCGGTGATGAACCCTGCTTCGTCGGCCGCAAGAAACGCGACGGCACGGGCAATCTCTTCCGGCTGCCCCAACCGTCCGACAGGGATCTGCGGCAGAATGGAATTCTGCATGACATCGGCCGGCACCGCGGCCACCATCTCGGTGTTGATGTAGCCCCGGCAGATCGCATTGACCGTGATGCCGAACCGCGCGCTTTCGAGTGCTAGTGCACGGGTGAAGCCGAGCTCGGCGGCCTTCGCCGCGGCATAGTTCGTCTGGCCGATCTGGCCCTTCTGCCCGATGATGGACGAGATGTTGATGATCCTCCCGAACTTTCGTGCCCGCATGCCCTCGATGAGTGGCCTGCACATGTTGAACAGCGAATCGAGATCGGTCCGGATGACCGCGTCCCATTGCGGCTTAGTCATTCGATGCAGTGTGGCGTCGCGCACGATACCGGCGTTGTTGACCAGGATGTCGATCGGGCCCAGCGCCGCCTCCACCTCGCGGATACCGGCTGCACAGGCCTGGAGGTTCGCGACATCCCACTGGAATACGGGAATTCCCGTCTGATCCTGAAACGACCACGCGGCTCCCGCATTTCCAGCATAGCAGGCCGCAACCCGGCATCCGGCAGCAGCGAGGGCACGCGAAATCGCTGCGCCAATTCCTCTGCTTCCACCCGTAACCAATGCGACGCGCGCCATGTCGGCACTCCAAGCTGGGTACAACATTTGCGCGAAGTAGACGCTCGATGAATTGATCTCGCTCAATCAGAATCCACGACCGCGCATGAGGCAGATCAAATTGGCCTGCCTCGGCCCGTGCTTTGATAGCACTTGCTCTTCCACCCCTTTGGAGAACGGCCCATGTTCAAGAACATCCTGGTCCACATTCCGACGGAGTTGTCGCCACGTCCCGCAGTCGACGGATCGGTTTCGCTCGCGCTCGGCACCGGCGCGCATCTCGACGCAATGGCGATCGGCTACGAGACCGCCAGCGTACCGTTCGTCATTGAAGGCGGCGCGGCGGTCGCCTCCCTGTTCGAGGCTGAACATGAGCAGGCCCTCGAACGCGCCGAGGTTGCACTGCGCGTCTTCGATATCGAGGCACGGAATGCGGGGATATCCTACGCGACCCGCGCCGTGGGTGCGCTCCCCATCGATGCTCGGGAGATGATCTGCGCGAGCGCGCGACTGCATGACCTGACCGTGGTGGTGCAGCCGCTGGGCGAATACGACAGCTACGACAACGTGATCCCGCGGGAGTTATTGTTCCAGGCCGGCGGTCCCGTCTTGTTCATGCCCTACACGTTCCATGGCGCATTTTCAGCGAAGCGAATCGGGATCTGCTGGGATGGCAGCCGGCTTGCCGCCCGCGCCCTGCACGACGCAATGCCGCTGCTGCGCGCAGCCGATGCTCTCGCCGTCATCACCATCGATGGCGCCGATCCGATCCCCTCAGAAAGCTCCAGCGAGCACTTGGTGCGCTACCTTGCAAAGGAAGGGCTTCCGGCCAAGATCACGTCGTTGCCGGCGTCCAAGTCCGAGGTTCAGTCGATCCTGCTGTCGATCGCGGCGGATGAGGGCCTCGACCTTCTGGTTATGGGCGGATACGGCCACTCCCGCCTGCAGGAAACTCTGCTCGGCGGCGTGACACGCGACATGCTGCGCGCAATGACGGTTCCGGTCCTGATGTCTCACTAAGCGCGAGCCGAATCGTGAAGCATCCCGCCAGAACATTTCAGAACCATATCGCTCGTGGCTTCGTGGTCATCAGTGCGATCTGCGCTGCGCTGACTCCAGCCGCCGCAAACCAGGAACAAGGCCGTCGCCTTGCACAGCTCTACTGCGCCCGCTGCCATGCAATCGACCGGGTGAGCCCGAGCCCGCTGAGGATAGCACCTCCGTTCCGGACATTGCACGAACGTTATCCAGTCGAGATGCTGCAGGAATCGCTGGCGGAGGGAATCGTCACCGGCCATCCGACCATGCCCCAGTTCAGCTTCGAGCCGGACCAGGTGGGCGACTTCATTCTGTTCTTGAAATCCCTCGAGCAAGGCCACGCGGACCGTTGAGCCAGGTCAATGCGCGGAACGCACAAAGCCTCATTGTTCAAGCTTCAACACGGAGGTCCGGCATGCGCGCGCATCAGGTCATGACCAAGCATATCATCGCCGTCAGTCCGCACACCAAGATCCTGGATGCGGCCAATATCATGCTGCGATGCCACCTCAGCGGTCTGCCGGTAATGGACGAAGACGGCACGCTCAGGGGTATGGTGTCCGAGGGAGATTTCCTGGAACGCGGCGAGATCGGCACAGGACACAAGCGCTCGGCATGGCTGGAGCTGTTCACCGGCGTGGGTCGTGCCGCGACCGATTTCGTGCACGAACGCGGCCGCAAGGTCGAGGACGTCATGACAGCGAACCCGATCACCGTCGAGGAGCAGACGCCGCTCGACGAGATCGTGCATCTGATGCACAAGCATGGCGTGAAGCGGGTGCCGGTCGTGAACGGCAAGACCATGGTCGGAATCGTCACCCGGGCGGACATCCTGCAGGCCGTCGCATCGCTGGCGCGCGAAGTTCCCGATCCGACCGCCGACGACAGTCACATCCGTGAACGGATCCTGCGTGAAATCAACGCTACCGGCTGGCGTCCCGCCGGCTTCCAGGTGTGGGTGTGCAACGGAGCCGTGCATCTGTACGGCCTGATCTTCGATGAACGAGCTCGCCAGGCCGCGATCGTGCTCGCCGAGAACACCTCGGGCGTCAGGGAAGTCCGCGATCATCTCTGCTTCGTCGACGGCTACTCCGGCTACTACGTGGAATCGCCGGAAGACGTCAAGGCGGCCAGCTGATCAGATCGAGGAGCCCAACATGGCAATAAGTACACTGCTTGTCGTCACGGCCGTCTGTCTCATCTTCGCGATCTTTGCGCTCGTGCTCGCCTTGACCGATCGTAACACGACGCGCTGGCGTCACGAACAGGACCGAGCCTCCACACGCGCTGCCTATCCCGACCAGAACGGGACCTAGCCTCGCTTTTTGCCTCGCACGCCGAGACACTCCTGTCTCGGCGTGCGGCCACCGTTCATTGCTCTGCATTCCCCGGAGCTACGTATAAATACGTAAGTGGCTTCTACTTAGGGGAAATATCCAAATTTCCCGATCCACGAGATGCGATCAATCTGCCTCCATCGATCTTCCCATCCATGGAGCGTCGCCATGCAGACCCAGAACGCCATTTCTGTCGAGAACAGCCGTCACCCGACCAGCATCCTCAGCCGTCAGGCGCGCGTTGAAGGGCCCTTCGGCATGATCGGGACGCCGATGCGGTTCGCCCGCAACAGCGAAATCTATGGCGAGGACGAGGCCGCGGAATACCTCTACCAGGTCGTTTCCGGTGCCGTCCGAACCTACAAGATTCTGGAAGACGGACGTCGCCAGATCGGCGCATTTTATCTGCCCGGGGATATTTTCGGCTTCGAGGCCGGCGAGACTCATATCTCCTCGGCTGAGGCCGTCTCCGAGACGCGAGTCATTGTGGTCAAGCGCGCCGCGCTCATGATCCGTGCGACACACGAAAAGGATCTGGCACGGCAGCTGTGGGATGCAACGGCCCAGGAGTTGCGTCGCTTCCAGGAGCATCTGATGCTGCTGATCTGCAGCGCCGAAGATCGTGTCGTCGGCTTCCTCCACGATATGGCCCACCGCGCCGTCAAGAATGCGGCGATCGAGCTTCCGATGTCGCGGCAGGATATCGCCGACTATCTCGGTCTGACGATCGAAACGGTGTCACGCACCTTTACCCAGCTCGAGCAGAACGGCGTGATCTCCCTTCCGACCTCGCGTCGGGTGGAACTGCGCAACCGCGCGGTGTCGAACCGCATCATGGCGGCGTAAGCGAAGGGCGAGCCAGGCTCCGATAATTGGCCGCAAGCGAGAGGCAAGGAATAGGATGCGGTCGAACCTGGCGATCACCTATGGGCAGGACAAACTGCCGCGCTACACCAGCTACCCCACGGCTCCGCATTTTTCCGCGGCGGTCGGCGAGGCTGATTACCGGACATGGCTCAGGTCGATTCCAACGCGGCGGCCGGCCTCGATCTACCTGCATGTTCCGTTTTGCCGGTCGATGTGCTGGTACTGCGGGTGCCACACCTCCATCACCAGGCGCGACGAACCGGTCGCCATTTACGCCGCCGGCCTTCGCACCGAAGCGCATCTCGTTGCCAAAGCGGTCGGTGGGCGATTGCCCGTCTCCCACATCCATTTCGGCGGCGGCACTCCGACGATCATGACGCCCGAGACCTTTGCCGACCTCTTCAGCGCGCTACGCTACTCGTTCTTCGTGCAGCCCGACGCCGAGATCGCCGTCGAGATCGATCCACGCACCCTGACCGAGCCGATGGCGGAAGCAATGGGCTACAGCGGCGTCAACCGCGCGAGCCTTGGCATCCAGAGCTTCGATCCTGTCGTTCAGCACGCCATCAATCGGTCGCAGAGCCTGGAGCAGACCGCGGAAGCGGTCGAGCGGCTGCGCCGTGCCGGCGTCGGCCGCATCAACTTCGATCTGCTCTACGGCCTGCCCGCTCAGACTGTCGCTTCCTGCCTGGATACTGTCGACTCATGCGTCGCGCTGCGGCCCGACCGGTTTTCCGTGTTCGGATATGCCCATATTCCCTCCTTCAAGAAGCACCAGCGCATGATCGACGAGGCGTCGCTGCCGGCTAGCCTCGAGCGGCATCGTCAGTCCGAGGCGGTCGCACAGGCGCTGACCGATGCCGGATACACCCGCATCGGCCTCGACCATTTCGCGCTCCCCGGCGACAACCTGGCCATCGCAAAGCGCGAGGGCCGGCTGCGGCGTAACTTCCAGGGCTACACGGACGATTCTGCCGAGACCCTGATAGGCCTCGGCGCCAGCGCAATCGGCCGCATGCCGCAGGGATTCATGCAGAACGCAGTTGCGACACGCGACTATCTTGCACGAATTGCCGAGGACCGGCTTGCCACCGTCAAGGGCTACATGCTGACGGCGGAGGACCGTTTCCGAGCCGACATCATCGAGCGCATCATGTGCGACATGGCCGTCGATCTGCCGGGAATGTGCCGCCGGCACCGCTGGGATCCTGGTTCGGCCGTCGTCGATCGTTTCCGGCTCGACAGGCTGATCGCGGACGGCGCGGTGACGATGAGAGGTGACCGGCTCCTGATCAACGATGATGCGGAGTTCCTGGTCCGATGCGTCGCCTCGGCGTTCGACGCTCACCTTGGTCGCGCCACGGCCCGGCATAGCCGAGCGGTCTAGATGCGACCAGCGGAACCCGGTCCGCACCGTCTACAGCAGTTTCGGATGTTGGCGGCTTCGTTTGCCGATCCAGGCCATGCATGCCGCAAACAGAACGAGCGCCGCGATACTGTCGGCACCAGGAAACTTCAATATTCCCCAGAGGGCGGGCGCAATCATCGGTGAAAGAGCACGAAGGTCGGCTGGACATCGGTGTGCAAAACATCAGGGTGGCGGCATGGGTGAGAGCGGCGCCCAAGGGAGGCGGAACCGGGTCGGGCCACGCCGGCTGCTTGCTGGCCAGCGACTAGAAGCGCGCAATCGCACACTTCACAGCTGGACGCCGCGGCTTCCGCATCAGTCGCCCTCGGATCGCGCAAGTATTCGCTCAAGCGCTATGATCAGCTGCAGACGGCCAACCATGCCGACGACTCGCGTATTCCGGAGAACGATGACTTGCGATATCTGGTGCTTGTCCATTTCGGCAACGATCTCGTCCACAGTCGCACATTCGTCGACGCAAACGGGCTTGCGGCTCATCACAGCGTCAACGCTCAGGGCCCGGGTCCGCTCACGGACCAGCTGCCCCTCCTCTCTGCTGAGCAGCCATTCGAGCCAAAAGCCCTCTGGCCAATGCACGCCGAGCTCGCGACGATGAAGGAAGTCGCCTTCGGAGATAACACCGACCAGCGCCCCTGAGCCTTCGAGCACAGGCAAGCCGCGCTGGCCGGTTTTCAGTAGTAAACGAACGGCGTCGAGCAATGGCGCGCGCGGTTTGATCGTCGCGAAAGACGTGCGCATGACATCCAAAGCTAACATGGCAAACTCCCCAGAGCTTCGTGTACGCGATGATTTGCCAGTATCGGTCAAAAACGACGGGCCGGGCTGACCTGGATCAATTGAGCCGTGCACTTTGAAGCCGCTGGCTTCGCTGCAGGACCATTCGGCGGCTGTCGGCTCATATGGGAATCGTCGTCTGTCCACCGTCCCACCGCAACGTCTACCATGACCACGACAATTGCCGGGCCCGGCTGGGAGGCCGCGTTGCGATGACTGCAAAAAGCTCGGATAGAAGCTAACTCGTCTGCCAACTTTCCCGCGCACAATGGGACCGCGGTGCGCCAAGGCTGGCCAAGCGCTGATCATCGATCGATGAGCGTCGGCCGGCCGCCGCGCGACAATAACCAGCTACACCCCTTCATCCATCGAAATTCCTATTCGGACAATTTCGAGCCCCCTGGTAAAACCCGTCTCTCGATGACGCGCTTACACCCCGGCGGATTGAAGGACCCACAGCGCACCGAAGAATCTGACGACAAAGTCCGAATCGGCTCTTCGCTGTGCAAAGACGTGTCGGCAAGCCTATGCCGGCAGCACGATCACCTTCGTATTGACGGGCGTTCGCGCATAGAGGTCGATCATGTCCTGACTGAGGAGGCCGGTACAACCGCTCGTAATGCCGTTTCCAATCGTTTCGGGGTCGCTGGTGCTATAGATCGTGTAAAGCGTGTACACCCCATTTTGATAGAGGTAGAGCACGCGGGCACCAAGTGGATTGTCGAGACCTCCCGGCATGCCGCGAGCATATTTGCCCGCCTCCGGCTGGCGCGCGATCATCTCCTTAGGTGGCGTCCAGGTAGGCCATTCGGCTTTGCGCCCGACATAAGCCTCCCCGCTCCACCGGAATCCATCGCGGCCGACATTGGCTCCATAGCGGGTCGCGTTTCCCTCGCCCTCGATGCGGTAAACATAGTATTTGCTGGGATCGACGATAATCGTACCGGGCGCCTCATTACTGTCATAGCGCACTGTCTTGCGAAAATATTTCGGATTGACCTTACCAACATCGACCGCAGGGATCGGGAATTTCTCGTTCGGCACAGGCCCGTAGACTTTCTCCGCCTCGGCAAGGCTCATGTAGTCGGATGCGCAACCGGCCAGGCCCAGTGCAGCGAGACCAGCAGCGGAGCCGAACAGAAACGCCCGGCGGTTGAGAGGCCGCGACCGAAGCGCGGGCAGAGCCCCCTCACCCACCGCACCGGCGTCGGCAATTCCACGATCCATGATCATGATTTCGGATTTTCCATTCTCCCGTTGTACGGCCGGACCAGACTTTGGCATACGGGATGGGGAGGGAGGAGAAAAAGTTCTTCGTCATTCGAGGTTAAACCTTCTTGACCAACAGATGGCCTTTTGGCTGTCGCCTGGGAGCAGGCTGCTGACGGCCATTTCTATCCATGTCGTGGCCGGCGACCTCGAAGCCAAACGTGGGTTTATGGTGCGCTCGGAGGGCCTTCGCATTTGCTGCAATTTCAATGCTTTGCCGAAAGCGGCGAAGTCGTAGGGAGCATCTGGCGTTTGGGTGCCTTTTAGGCCGACCGCTCAACGCGCCGTAGGCCAAATGGTCAAGTAGCGGATTTCTACTCCGCGGGTTGCGGTTCGAATCCTGCCGGGATCGCCAGTCGGATTTTATCTCCAGTGATTTCAATGACTTATCGGAGTTTTTGCCTAACCTTTGAGTTTGGTTAGGCAATTTCGGATTATCGGACGCGTCGAATCCTTTTTGAAGTTTCGCCATGGCCGCCACGGCCAACTTCTTCTTCGCGGCCTCGCGGCAATACCGGTCGATTTCGCGGATGTTGGTGTGACCGGTGATGGACATGATTTCCAGAGCGGAGCAACCGGCCTCTGCAAGACGACGACACGCGGCCTTGCGCACACCATGCGGGCTCGAGCCTTCTGGCAAGCCAGCGTCGCCTGCAGCTTCGCTAATCCAACTGGAAAACGCCTTCTCACTACGCGCACGGCCATACATGGTTGCAATGAAGGCCGGGCCGTCCTTCGGGCAGTCGGCAATGTAGCGCGCCAGATCCGCGTGCACTGTAATGCAAAGCTCAACGTGGCCTTGGCTCTTTTTGGTGCTGATAACGAAACCGTCTTTCGTGAAGTGCTGCCAGCCAAGCAGCACGGCATCAGAGCGCCTGAGACCGGTGTGTAGCAGCACCTCAAAGGCCAGCCGCAACGGAGTGCCAACTTTGTTGTGCTTTCGGAATTTGGTGATGTCTTCCTCAGTCCAGGTGCGGTGGCCTTTGGTTTTGAGCTTCACGCGCTTGGCCACAACAACCGGATTGTCGCTGCGTAGTCCCGCGCCTACCGCGTAGTCCATCACAGCCTTTAGGCGTTTGCGAAAGTTGCTAGCAGCCGATGGCGTGTCGGCTTGCTCATCGATCAGCTTGTTTATGTGCTTGGGCTGAAGGCCGGCTATTGGCCCATCGCCGTGTTTATCGACGAAGCGATTCAGGACGTTGCGGTAAACGTCCTTCGTGCTATCTGCCAGCACCTTGAATTCGGTGCAGCCATAGTATCCTTGCACCGCCGCTCCTATCGTTCCCGCCTTGATGCGGCGAACCGCTCGAGGCGGCTCGTCAGTGCTCATGGCAGCGTGGTACGCCGTCCAGAATTCATGTGTGTACAGCGGCGCGTGCAAGGCGACTTGCGGCCTCCCAGGCCGCCGCAAATAAACACGCGGCTTGCCGTGCCTATCCAGATACTCGTTTACGTATTTTGGCTTCGCTGCCGCACGCCCTATCCCAGTAGCTGTCGTTGTCGTTGACGCGCGAAACACCATCGAACAAGCGGTCTAGATCGATCCTGTCCCAGCATAACTCCGAATAGCAGTCTGGCAGGCGGCACTGTGCCGGCCCTCACCTGCTTATCGAAATGGCTCGGGCTGATTCCGAGATATCGCGCCGCGTCTGTACGGCGTAGGCCGCGAGGGACGATGCCCCCGCGTTGGTTGTCGTTGGCGGGACTGGGCAAGAGCGTGCCCCTAAGCAATTGCTCTTCGTACCTCGCCGACTAAGCCAGCGCACAGGTGGAGTGGTTGGTCGCTGAGGCGACTCAAACCACCCGCACCGCATTATACCGTACCCGCTCGGGCCAACCCGCTAGCCGACACCAAGCAGGATGACACCATCATCCAAAGTACGATTTGCCCAGGCTGCACGCGCGTGTTCCAGCTGCAGCGAGCCATCCGGATCATGGCGAGAGGCCTACTTGTCGATGTTGTCATTCGAGGATCCGTTGAGAAGAAACTGGAGGGCGCCATCACGAATGATGGGATCGCAGCCTGCCTCCCGAAGGCGCCGCGCTCCTAGCCCGTCCGACTATCCAACGACCATTGCCGAGATAGAGCGCTCTCTCGACAACGTGACGTTCGCCATGTGTCACTCAGGCAAATGGGATATCAGTACTTGCCCCTCTATGAGAGGCTAGAATTCGAATTGGCCGCCCTTCAGGCCAAGGAGGCTATGATGGAGCGAGCGCGCGCACGATATGCGCGCGTTATGAGGGAAATAGAGAAGAAGTAGGTCGGCGCCCTTACGACGCCCTACCAATGAAATCGGTCGTAAAGCCGCAATGCGATTTTACTTCACGCCAGAATCGCGCTGGTTTCTCCTATAAAGCTCCTGGTCAGCGGCGCTCGCTTGAAACAACGCGGGTGCACCACCGATGCTCAGGCTGAAGCCGGGTGCGTGAGGGATGAGTGGAAACGCATGTGCGAGAGCGTCTGTGCAACCCGCTTGGGTGAACTCGCAGCTTATCGTCGCTGGCGGCGGATGTCCCCCAGTATCCAGACATGATGATTGCGACTTCTTGAAGTAGCGCGTTCGTTGCCCGTTCATTGTGGCGGCGCCGGTACCGCATGGCTTGTAGAACGTTCCAACCTGCGTCCGAAGCTGTCGCTCCGCGTAGTAGTCAACCTCGTAGTCACGGCTCGCGCCTGCCTTTGCCTGTGTCCCGACTACGATTCCGACCATGGCAATACCGAGAAAAAGGAATCTCATGAACGATCTCCCAATATACGAGCCACTTGACGCATTCGGTTGTGTTCAACAACTCACTCTATCGTGTCGGGAGCGTTCTGTCGCTCTATTTCACGGGTCGGCCTCGCGCGGGATAAGTCTGTGACCCATTTGGATCACGACGGACTGGCCTTCGGTGCCCATGGTGTCTGGACTGCTGGATTCGTCCACTCTCAATCCGCGAACGATTTTTGCTCTTTGGGCTTGGCTTGGCTACCTCGTTCAATCATCGCCATCGGCAATTTCTGGAGCACCTTCGGAGCGGTGAATGGGTCCCCGCTGTCGATCTGCCAGATCAGGCAAAGTTGAAACTGACCTTACTTCGCCACCAGTGGATTGAGATCCGAGAAGCTGACGGAAAGGTCAGCTATCGCATTACTGCTGGCGGGCTTGCGGAGATGAGCAAGCCTACCAGGGTTCGCTAAATCACACCCCGCTCCACGGCCATCCGGCGTGCACCAACTTCAAGGTAGAGCCGTGCCCAGGCCCACGGCAAAGGTCAAAAACCCAGCCACGGGGTTCACTCGATCTATGGTCGAGCGTTAGTTTCGGGGGATTTTCTTATAGATGCGTAATTTGCGGATCGTGGCCCTTTGCGCCGCGTTGGGCGGCTGTGCCGGTGCCTCAACAATTCCACTGGCGCAAGACACTGTTCAAATAACAGCACGCGCCGCACCGATCTGCGGTGCTGCCGGCGCTGAGAAGATTGTCGTTCGAGAGGCTGCGGCCGAAACCATCCGCAGGGGCTATGATCGTTTCATCGTCATGAATGCTCAGGCCGGAGCCTCATACGCCGGTAGCACACCGGTTGTCGTACAGAATCTCGGAGGCGGCGTAGCGATGGCCAGCGGCGGCACTCCGATGTTCGCGCCAAACCAAGGCCTGGTAATTAAGATGTTCAAGGACGGAGATCCCGCGGCGGCGAATGCCCTGCCCGCGTGCGAAACCTTGGGACCGGACTGGCAAGAACAGGTCAAGAAAAATACCATCAATTGTCTGGGATGATCGTCCCTGCTGGTTTTTGGTGATCTCAATGGGACTGTTTAAGCGCAAAGAGCATTGGGAGCGCACGTTTCGGCTCAGAAGCAACCAGAGTTCCGGACGCAGCATACTTTCCGTACTGTTCTGGCTCTGGGGCATTGCCGGACTGGTGTTCAATGCCGGCACGCTGTTCGGGCTCACTGGAAATATCGGAGTCGGGACGTCCGCCTATTTGACGGCCACGTGCCTCGTCTGGATTGGCGGCATGGTTCTGTTCGGCGTCGGCGCCCTACTCGCTCACACAGATTTCGATGGTGAGCGGCCGATGGAAGAGGACTACGGCAACGTTCGGGTTACGCGGTAGGGCCGATCCCGGATCCAATCAACGCTTCCCCTAGCAAAATTACCTCTAAAGGCACTGAGATGAAACTATCCAGTTTTCAGATTCAAAATTTCCGCTCCATTCAGGACAGCGGCTGGATCAACGTTGGTGATCTTACCTCGTTGGTGGGGCGCAACGAAAGCGGGAGGTCGAATCTGCTCTTGGCATTGGCGGGATTGAACCCACCCGGTGGTCGGCAGCCTCTGAGTCCAGTTAAGGATTTTCCCCGCAACCGCAGGCTCGAGGAATGCAAAAACAACACCGTCGTTGTCTGGACATGTTGGGATCTCACGCCCGAGGAGACTGAAGAACTTGCTCCGCTACTCGGGCCGCTGAAGAAGGTGGCAATCGGTCGTGGATACGGTGCGGAAAATGTTTGGACGGACTTTAAAACACAGCGAGCGCGCTGAAGAGATTGAAGCCGGTTCTTGAGCCACGCTGGGATGCATTGGAAGGTGAACATAGGATCCATGCCGCGAGCGCTTGGGCAGGCCTCGAAACAGCCAATGCCAACACAGAGGCAAAAGCTTGGGCGGCAGCAATTCCACCTGCAGCGGCTGCCTTGCGAGTGTGGTTGGAAATAAAAAGCCGCTTGGCGGCTCACGGCGCTGGGCCGGAAAAATGGCGACGCCTGCCTGACTGGGCGCGCCGAAGTCACGTCAGGGCAAAAACCTGCCTATAATGACTAAAGAGTTTGGGAGGCTTGGGAGCGTACATGCCCACGCAATAATTCGTGGGACGTTCACAATCCTCCTTTCGTTCCCATTCGATTGGGGTGCTGTCCGTATTTAAGCCCCCGTATCCTAAGTTGATTTTCGGAGTGTCCTGATTCGGATTAAGCGAACGGAAACCGTAGCTTGGCCGATGTTCTCGGTAGGACTTCTGAGTCGCCCATCGGATGTTCTGGCTTCAGCATTACTTATGGACCGCCAAGTGTTCTCGCCGCCATCTTAGTTGTTGCGATTGATTTCCGAGGCACAAACTGCACTGGCCTATCGAGTTCCACTGGGCGTAGGCTGCAACTCCAACGCAGGGGTTGCGCCATGGGCAGAGAACTACTTGAGAGCGTTTGGATTGTGCTATTCGGGTTAAGCCCGCTCGTCATCATTGGCGTAGCGATGATCGTGCAATAGCGCGACCTGGCTCGGCGCAATCGAGCCGGTAGATGGCCCCAGCAACAAGCCCCTACTACCCCCACGTTGCTGGGGTCGCTCATTAGAGGCCGCCTCAGTTGGCGGCCTCTTCCCTAAGCCGCGACTCTCTCGCCCTCTACAGCCATAGCCGCGTTCAGCGCAGCACCGCCACCCGCACCTCTTTGCCGGCACGGCGCTGTGCATACTGGCCGCCGAATCCGAGATATTCGCCGATCTCAGCTAGCGTGTTGTCGCCCGCCGCCATGTCGAGGATGGTAGCCGTCTTATGGCCTATCCGGTCGCGTAGACGCTCCGCGTCCATTGATCTGGCCAGTTCAGCCTGCGCGTCCGGGATCACCACGTCCCAGTACCCGGTATCGGCCTTATCGCTCTTACGTTGGCGGACCTTACCGAACACGGCATCGGGGCTAACCCACTTGTGCCCGTTCCAGACTTTCACGAGCTTGTTGCCAACCCAGCGCGTCATGCCGCGATCGTTGGCGTAGATTAGCTGCTTGGCGGACACGTCAATCAACTCCCGGTCCAAATTGGGCGGCGGTGCCTTCTCGCCACCCTCGGTCGCATCCTCATCTGGCTCATTGTCGTTCGCAGCCATGCTTGGCGGCTCGTTCAGGCTGCGCCAGAGCCTGATGCCCATAAGGGGGGTCTCGTCCTTCTCGCGCTTGGCCCACGTCACGCAGGGGGATTGCTCGTGGTGAGTGGCATGTGTGGCTGGCGCCGATTGCAGCCAGGCTCGGCGGGCTGCAAGGTCGGTGAAGTCGCCGGCCGATAGTGGCTGGTTGTCGTTTGCTGGTGTCATGTCTGCTCCGACGTGATGGGTGGCCGTCTGCGCGGCGTAAAAATAATCAGAAAACCTGCGGCGTTGCGCGTGCGAGTGGGGACGGCGGTGTGCTGGGTGGTGGCGGGAGAGTTTGGGGATACCCCGGGGTCATGCCGCCGCTCTGCTGAGGAAGCCGCAGAAGCACCCGTCGTCGTCAATGCAGAACCGCGCCCCTACTAGCTCGTGTAGATCCTCGCTCGGCTTCCCTGCAGGCGGGTCTATCGGTGGCGCAAGCATCGACAAACGATTCCAGTTCGTCAACATCAAGCTGCTGCAGTTGCGGGTCGCCATTTTCATCGCGATAATTCACCCGCGCGCGCCTCCACCGGCAATCGGCGTGATGTAGGTTACAACGCACGACGGGAGGCGGCTGCTCGGCCGGTTATCCTGCTTGAACTCCTCGGTGGTGAGCCAGCGCCTCTCCTTGATCCATCGTTCCAGCGACATGCGCGGGCCTTTTGCAGAGGCACGCCATGACTCGGCAGCAATGACCATGCGAGTCTGCTCGGGCTCGCCTGGCGCAAGGGCGTTATAGGCAAGGCGGGCGCCATGGAGATTGTCCCCCGGCTTAGCGTATGCGGAGGCAAGCGCTTCAAACCCACCCGCAAGCACGCCGCCCTCGGCGGCGGGGCGTAGCTTGCGGAACATCCATATCACTACAAGTACCCGGTCTGTAACCGGGTCTTGTAGTGGAGTCTTCGGCCCACCCGCTGAGCCCGTTGAGGCGTGAACTGGCCCGCTAGCTGGGCCAATAGTGGCCCGCATAGTGGGCCGGTTCTCGGGGGCACCAAACTGGCCCACCTGCTGGGCCAGTTCTGGAAAACGCCCCTGCTCAGCTAGATCGAGCACGTTGAAAACTGGGATGTACCGGCTGGCACTCCTATTGCGTCCCCTACCCCGATTGGTGCGCGCCACCCAACCTGTTTCCGGTAGTAAAATGATTGCGCGCGAAACCGCCGATCGTGACGGGCACTCGGCTCCGTCAGGCGCGCGCTTCTTCATGACCGTGGCAACATGCCGTTGCGAGAGCAACGCATCGCCGTGTTCGTGATGATACCAATTGATCAGAAAACGGTAGACCAGCCTTGCCGATTCCGACAGTCGAGGATCGAAGTCCACCAGCTGTGACATTCTCCCAATTGCCACCGGGCCAGTCGGATCTCCGATCTTGTGCGTCCAGTATGCGGGCGAGTCCGCGATCTTAGGCTGCGCTGGATTCATCGGCCGGAAGCTCCACAAGGGCCGCGAGGGCCATATCGGAAATTGCACGGTTGAACTGCTCGCCGAACGCGGCAGTGCGCTCGTGAAACGCATTCGGAGCTACGGTCCAGCAGCGACCATTGGCTCGTTGGCGCAAGCCGAGATTAAAGAGACGAAGGTGGTCGTTCAGCTCGAGGTCAAAGCGCGCATGGGTGCTGCCGCCGGGTGGCGACGGGCGGATAGAAAGGATTTTTAAAGGTGAGATTCCCCTATTGTGGGGTTGCCCTATCGGGCGGTGCACCTGGCTAAGGGCCAGTCGTGCGATGTGGTTGCGATGATTAGGACCCACTACCTGCGGAACAAAAGCCTTCCTGCGGGATTAGAAAGGGGTTTTGCCCAATAATCCAAACAGGAGGAAAGATGGCTAGACCTGTAGGCGCCGTCATACTGACGGCAATTGCGCTCGCGTGGCCGGTCGACACCATAACGATTTCGTCGGTGTATGCGGCAGACGGAGTGAATGCGAGCGACATTAGCGCGCAAAGCCGCCGCGGCCGACCGGGCCCTGGTGCCCGACCACCATCCCATCGTCCTCGTCCTCCAGCCGCCCGTCCGAACCGGCCTCGTCCACCGGGCGCCCACCGTCCCCGCCCGCCAGTTCACGGG